>JALOBD010000103.1 GCA_023228445.1 Sphaerochaeta sp.
GTGAAGCCCGGTCCGAGGGCGACGACCAGTGGGGCATCGTCGATCCGGGTGGAGAGGTTGCGTTTGGCCATGATGGCGTCGACGACGCACACCGGAGCGATCTCCTTGATGCTCGCTCCCTCCCCGTCCACAAGGACCGGCACGATGTGCTGCTCCAAGAGTGCGAACGCCTCCTTTGTCGATTGGATGCGTCGAGCCCGGATTCCCTCGACGGTGGTCTCACCGCTGTAGATTGCCTCGGCAACGCTGGCCGTTCTCCTGATGACCGAGGGGTGTTCGACCTCCAGGACGATGACGCGCCAACCACTGCGGTGGAGGCGGGCAACGACTCCACTGGCCAAGTCTCCGCCGCCGCGGACGATGACGAGGTGTTGGGCAAGGTTCTTCATGTTGCACCCTGACCGCTCGTTGATGTGGGCGAGGATCTCAGCAATGACACTGACGGCAATCTCCTGGGGGGTCTGGGCCCCGATATCCAGCCCGATGGGGCAGTGAAGGCGAGCGAGCATCTTGGCGTCAAGGGAGAGGGTTGCGTAGAGCTGCTTGGCCTTGTGGCGCGAACCCAGGACGCCCAGATAGGCCACCCCCCGTCCCAACAGCGTCTTGGCCGCTTCCTCGTCGAAGGCGTGGCTTGCGATGACAGCGTAGGTGTAGGAGTCGGTGTGCACCTCAGAGAACGCCTGGGCGAGGGTAGGTCTAACCACCCGGCGCCGGGCGTGGGCAAAGAGGTCACCTGTGGCAAACTCGCCTCTCGTTTCGACGACCTGGACCGTGAGGCCGACGCTGTGTGCGAGGGTAGCGATCGCCTGGTTGACGTGCCCACCCCCCACGAGCAAGAGCGTGTGGGCCTTGATGGGCAGGCTGTAGTAGCAGGTGAAGTTGTTCTCACTGACCAAGGCGGGAAGCTTGGCTGTCAGGACCGCTGAGGCGTGCTCCAAGAAGGTGGGGTGGACCGCCCCGACAGTCGCCCCTCCCGCACTGAGACCGAGGATCGCCACCTCAGGCTCTAACTGAAGGCCCAGCGTACAGAAGAGCGACTGCTCCTCCCACCTGCCGAGGGTGATGAAGGAGGCACGGTCGCTCTCGCTGTGGCAGTGCAGCAGGTAGAGGTCCACCTCCCCGTGTCCCTCCTGAACGACGTATCGGATGTGGCGTCCCGTAAGGGTGGTGGTGAGCAGTGCCAAAGCCTGGCGCTGGGCATAGGCTTCCACATCACCTCCTCCGATGGTTCCGGTGATCAGGCCACCTGCCTGGACGACCATCGCCCCTTCGTTGCGGCTCGTCGAGCCGGTGGTGCGCAGGATGACGACGTAGACGAAGGGTTGCTTCGCCTCAGAGAGGCGGGCGGCTTGTTGAATGACACTCATCTTCATAATACCAATCCTTTGAACGCAACAACGGTATCGCTGTGTAGCGATCCGAAGAGAATCGGCAGATCTGCGCATCTGTCGCGCAGGTTCTGTATACTGTTCCTATCGACATGCTCACTCTGGGTGCAGAGCAACAAGGGTGTGCCTCTCATCGCCTTCATTGGGCCAGCAGGACTTCTGATGTACGCCTCCAACCACGCTTCATCGACGATCGATTGGTCACCGTCACAACCAAAACACACCGAAGCGGCGCTCTTTCCAAGGGCTGAGAGGGAGAGGGTTGCGATGGTGGCGGTGGTAAACGAAGGAATGACCGGGTCGCGCTCGCTGTGGATCTTCAGGTCCATGCCCCGCGCTCCATCGGCTTCGATCAGGGTGACCGAGAAGCGTTTGCTCAGCGATGCCAAATGCTCGATCGGTGGGGCGAGCGCTTTCTCTTTTCCATCGAGGGCGTAGAAGATTCGTTGGCCAGGGTGGTGGACGGTACGGAAGATCGCATCATCGGTAAACGAGCGATCACAGCCGTAGGAGACTCGGTCGGGTTTCTGCAGCTTGGTGGTGGTGGAGAGGAGGACTCGTTCCCCCCGCTTCGCATACGCGGCGGCGAGGGCGATCATCAGCGTGGTCTTGCCACCGCTGCCGACAATGGCGATGGTCCGCTTCGCATTTCCGACATGGTCGATGATGGAGGCGAGCAGGGGTTTCATGGAGCCATCCTACCACTCTCCATTCTTGCACGCAAGGCATCGCATTTTTTATATAACTATACACGATGCGAAAACCAGTGATAGTGGAGGTATGGAGAAGACCAAGATCCTCACCGCTGGGGTGGACATCATCGGTACCCGGTATCACGTCTGTTTGCTCGACCAAGAGGGCAAGCATCCCCGCTACTACCACGGCAGGGAGGATACCCAATCGGGGCAGAACAAGCTGATCGCCTACCTCGGGCCACACTACCGCGTTGTAATCGTCGAGTCGTCGCTCGCCCTCATCCTGCTCTTCCGCCTTCAAGAGGGGCGGGTGACCATCAAGGAGGAGGGTGAGCACTACCGCGTCTGGCAGAAAGCGGGCATCGCTCGTGGAGATGCGATGGCGCGCTTTGCAGCACTGCTGCTCTACGAACAGCTCATCGGCCCGAAACCGCTCACTGAGAAGGAGGAGCGAGAGCTTCTGGCTGCCGAGTGGGAGCGTGCCCTCGCCGATGTTGCCCGCATCGAGCGGGCTGGGCAGATCATCGGTGAAATCCATGGTGGCAATGAATCGCCCAAGCTCTCTGCGGAGGCGCTACGCCTGTTGCAGGCTTCCCAGGGGCCCTCCTCCTCATCGGGTGTTGAAGCGCCTGAGTATGCGATCGACTCCGATGACAACAGCTTCTTGGCCAAGGTGGCCCGTGCCTTGGCAAAGGATCGGACCAAGTAACCCTACGATAAAAAGCAGAACCATACTTTGAACCGTGTTCAAGCCTTTGTTGACTTCAATGCCCAGGTGGGTGCTGTTTTCATGAAAAAGGCGCCCGAAGGCGCCATTTCGCGTGATGGTGGTCCCTATCGCTTGATGGCGAGGATCGTCTTCAGCTCGGGGTTCTTCTCGATGTCCCGTACCAAGTCGCGTTCACGGCCCTTGTTGACGTAATGCTTGTCTTCGAAGCTGTAGCGGAAGTTGGTGTGTACATCGTAGGTGCCGTTCATCAACGCGTAGGCGTCCTCGGTCATCACCAGCTCCTCATCGGTGGGGATGACGAGAATCTTCACCTTTGAGTCATCACTTTGGATGGCGAATTCACCGTTACGGGAGAAGCACACCTCATTCTTGTGCTCATCGAGCTTGGCACCGATGACCTCGAGGCCCTTGCAGGCGCCTTTTCGGATATGGCGGGCCATCTCGCCCACCCCTGCGGTGAAGACGATGGCGTCGACTTTCCCCTCCAAGAGGGTGGCATAGGCGCCGATGTACTTGGCGATGCGGCGGCACTCCATGTCGATGGCCAGCTGGGCGTTGGCATCGCCCTCTTGGCTCGCCTTGAGCACATCGCGGCGGTCACTCTTGCCGCACAGCCCGATGAGGCCGCTCTGCTTGTTCAGCGATGTATCGACTTGGGTGGCGCTCATGCCGGTGTTCTTCATCATGTAGGGGATGATCGCCGGGTCGATGTCTCCACAACGCGAACCCATGACCAAGCCCTCAAGGGGGGTGAGTCCCATCGAGGTATCGATGCTGATCCCCCCCTTCACCGCGGTGATGGAGGCTCCGTTTCCGATGTGGGCGACGATGACGTTGGTCTCCTCGTTCTTTTTGCCCAGGATGACGGCGGCGCGCTTGGCGCAGTAGAGGTGACTGGTGCCATGGAAGCCGTAGCGACGTACGTTGTACTTGGTGTACCACTCAAGGGGCAAGGCGTACATGTAGGCGGCGGTGGGCATCGTCTGGTGGAAGGCGGTGTCGAGGATGATTGCCTGCGGTACGCCGGGGATCGAGGAGAGGGCTGCCTCGATGCCCATGATGTTGGGTGGATTGTGCAGTGGGGCGAGGTGTGCGAAGCTCTTGAGCGCTTCGAGCACCTTATCGGTTACCAGCGCACTGGTCTTGAAGACCTCACCGCCGTGGACGACCCGGTGGCCCACAGCTCCGATCTCGCCCAGGCTCTTGATGACTCCGTACTCATCATCGAGCAGCATCCGGATGATCAGCTCAATGGCCTCCTTGTGGGTGGGAGAGGAGAACTCTGCCGTGTACTCAAGCCGGGAGTTGGCTTTATGCTCGATGGTCGAGTACTCGAGTCCGATGCGCTCTACGACACCGACGGCAAGGATGTCCTTGCTGTCCCAGTCGTAGACTTGGTACTTGGCAGAGGAACTGCCACAGTTGAGGGTCAGGATTACCATTGAAAAACTCCTATGTGCAACCTGTAATCAGGCTTGGAAATGCATGCAACGTACCATTGGTGATTAAACCACCTCCTCCAGGAAAAATCAACCTGAGAGCTGAAGCAAGAGCGCCACGGTTTTACCTACAGGGGCATGAAGGGTGTTCTCTGCCTCTGCCTCCTCTGCTCCCTCTCCCCCCTCGCCGCTGGTGCGACACTGATGCTGGAAGGCGAGGCCAGCCAAGCCCGCTATGCGATGGTGTTCAAGAGTGAAGTCACCTCCATCACGCTTGCCAGCGACGGAACACTCACCCATGGCACGGTACAGTTGCCCCTGACCGACAAATGGACGCTTGCTGCACAAGACGGGAATTTGAAGAACCACTATGCCAGCCTCGAATCGAGGCGGGTAGGTCAGCTGACCCTCTCCGATTCGCACTATGCCATCAACACCCTCTTCTCTCGCTCAGGAATCGCCGGTCTTTCACTCGCTTGCCCCCCGATTTCCGTTGGCATCTTCTCCTTCGCTCCCCTCGATGACTCCTCGCTCTTTGTCAACTATCGAGATGCGTGGGAGGGAGTCGCACTGCTCGTGCGCCTGGCGCACACGGTCGGCCCCTTCGCCCTTGACTGGGAGGTGAGCTGGAAACGGGCACGGCAACTGGCCACCACGAACGTTCTCACCGTCGGGATTGGCCCGTGGGTGCTCACCCAACGCTTGGGACCACGGGCTGGGGAGCGGGGGATGGTATTGGCTGTCAAAGTGGAGGAGGGGAGCGTCTCCTGCTCACTCTCCCTCTCCACTTCACTGGGGGCGATGGCAATCTACAGCGGTGAGCAACAGCAGAAGACGAGCAGCCTCACCTCGGCCCTTGGCGTTGCATGGGGCTCTCTTGTGTTTGGGCTCGACAATGAGTGGGTGGTTGGCCACGACTCGGCGGGTGCCGGGGTGTACACCCATGTCGTGGGTCTCAGTCTCTCAGGGAAGGGGTGGCGCCTCTCGATGCGCTGGCGGGCCGGCGGTGCGCCCACCTACTCCTTCACTGACGGGGCAAACCGACTTGTCGGAGGCAAAGGACACGTGGGTGCCACCTTTGTCCATGGGTGGGGCCCGTGGCGGTTCACCCTCCAATTTGGACAAAACGGGGTGTTCTCACTGCGCTGGCGCTATACCATCACCATGCGCCGAGGTAGCGGATCTCCTCCTCCAACATGATGCCGGTCTTCTCCGCTACCGTCTCCTTGACCAGGTCGATGAGGGCTTTTACATCGGCACTGGTGGCCGTTCCTTCGGTGTTGATGATGAAGTTTGCGTGGCCGGGGGCGATCATCGCCCCGCCGATGCTCGTTCCCTTGAGGCCCAGTGCATCGATGATCTGCCCGGCGCTCTGACCGTCGGGATTCCGGAAGATACAGCCGATGGAGGGGTGCAGATACTGCCCCTTGGCCCTGCGTTGGCCCTTGAACTGCTCCTTCTGCTGCCTCGCCTCGTTGGTGTGGACGATGGGCTCAAGAAGGAAGGCCACCTCGTAGATGATCATATTGCTCCTGCCCCAGAAGGGGGAGTGGCGGTAGGAGAAGGATTCTCGGTGGGCGCGCAGGCGCACCAAGTTTGCCTCTTCATCGAGGTAATCGACCCAGTAGAGGTGGTGGGCTGTGTAGAGGCCGTGGGCACCGCTGTTGCCATAGACGGCCCCGCCGACGGTGCCGGGAAGACCACCGAGCCGTTCAAGTCCCCCCAGACCGTTTTCAATGGCGTAGTCGATGAGTTCGTCCATCGAGGCTCCGCACTGGGCGATCAAGAGGTTGCCCTGGGTATGCATCTCGTTCAGGCAGGCGGTGTGGATGGCCACGCCATCGATGCCGCTATCGCTTACCAGACTGTTGGAGAGGCCGCCGAGGACGGTGAGATCAAGGCCTTCACGCTGAGCAAATGACACGACAGCCTCAAGTTGATCCAATGTGGAGGGACGGCTTAAAAACTCGGCGTTTCCGCCGGTGTGAATCTGGGAGAGGGGGGCGATGTGGGAATCAGCAAACTTGATTTTTTCACTTTGATTGCGTACATTGGAAGCCATAGAGTCATCATACTCCCAATTGCGGGGGTCGGCAACGCAAAGGAGAGCCATGTCAGTCCAATTGTACAACACCATGAGCCGTTCGATCGAGACCTTCGTCCCCGCCAAGGAGGATGAGGTCGGCCTCTACACCTGTGGACCCACGGTCTACAACTATGCACACATTGGAAATCTGCGCACCTTCCTCTTTGAGGACACGCTCAAGCGGGTGCTCCTCCAAAGTGGCTTCACCGTCAACCATGTGATGAACATCACCGATGTCGGTCACCTCACCGGCGACGGCGATGATGGCGAGGATAAGCTGCAGCGGATGGCGAAGGAGCAGCAGCAGTCCGTCTGGGATATCGCCGACTTCTACACCACCGCGTTCTTCGCCGACTTCGACGCGCTGAACATGATCAGGCCGACGATAGTCTGCAAAGCCACCGACCATATTGAGCAGATGATCGACCTGATCAAGCGCCTGGAGGAGCGTGGGCACACATACACCAGCGGCGGCAACGTCTACTTCTCGATCGATTCGATCGACGACTATGGAAAACTCGCCCGACTCGACCTCGAGGGGATGCAGAACGCCAGCCGTGAGGATGTCGAGGTGGACGACCACAAGCGGAACCCCAAGGACTTCGTCCTCTGGTTCACCCGCTCCAAGCATGGCGATCAGGAGATGATGTGGCCCTCGCCGTGGGGCAGGGGCTTTCCCGGCTGGCACATCGAGTGCTCGGCGATGAGCATGCACTACCTCGGTGAGAGCTTTGACATCCATTGCGGTGGCATCGACGCCATCCCCGTGCACCACACCAACGAGATTGCCCAAAGCGAGGCGGCAACGGGCAAGGAGTGGGTCAAGTATTGGCTCCACGGTGAATTCCTCCTCGACGATACGGGGAAGATGAGCAAGAGCAAGGGGGAGTTCCTCACCCTTGCCCTGCTCAAGAAGCACGGCTTTGAGCCGCTGGACTACCGCTACCTGGTCCTCGGGGCCCACTACCGCAGCCAGCTGCGCTTCAGCTTCCAGTCGCTGAAGATGGCCCAAAGCGCCCGCCGTCGCATCGGTGAGGCGGTACGCAGCATGGTCAACGGTGGGGCACAGCGCACCACGATCTCCAGTGATGCGGCGCTCGCCTACCGTGATGATTTTCTCACACACATCCAACACGATCTTAATACCCCCCAGGCCCTCGCTGTATTGTGGTCGGTGGTCAAGGATGGAACACTTGGTGCCGACGAGCGCTACACACTTGTGCTATACTTCGACCAGGCCCTCGGCCTCCGCCTGGACGCAATCGAGGCGGACGAGGAGATTCCTGCTGACATCATGGCGCTCTTTGATGAGCGCAATCGCGCCAAGGCTGCAAAGGATTGGGAAAAAAGCGATGCGTTGCGAAGCGAATTGGCACAGAAGGGCTATGTGGTGAAAGACGGGCAAAGCGGCAGCAGCATCGAGAAAAAGATGTAACTTATCAGAGAGGACAGTTGTTACGGTTATGGAAGTACAGAGCAACGATGAACGCT
>JALOBD010000104.1 GCA_023228445.1 Sphaerochaeta sp.
ACGACGTGGGCGGTGTCTGCAGTTCCCCAGCTGTGGCGCATCAGACCGGCTTTGAGCGTTGTCTGGCCAAAGAAGAGGGAGAGGGAGAGCTCTTGGGCCTCAAGGCTCTGGAGCACTGAGTCGTAGCTGACCTCTGCGGTGGCCCGGTATTTGGCGCCATCCTGCTCGGCTTTGAGGGTGAGGTTGGCATAGGGGGCGAGCTCTCCGTCGTTGAAGTAGGTCAATACTCCACTCTCTAGGGTGAGTGCGATATTGCGGTTTGACGACTCTTCGGTATCAAAGAAGAAGTCAAAGGCAAAGACGGGGAGTGCAAGGGTGATGATCAGCAGGATTGTGAGTGTACGTTTCATTATTACCTCCCGGTTTCAAGAAATCGTTGGGTGAAGTAGTTGTCACTGATTGGCATGTCGTAGCGTGCTTGGACAATCTCAAGGCGGGTTGCGTGGCCGGTAGCCATGGTGGTCATCGTCAGGACTTTGGTGATGGGTCGAGTGCCGATATAGTCCTGCTGCTCGGTGACGAGCGTCTTGAGCAGCGTCTTTTGGTCGAGGTCGTAGAACTCGACTTTGAGGGGAAGGAAGTTGGATTTGTCCACCACGACAACGTTCTTGCCGTACACGGTCTTCTTGTTGGGGACCGATTGGACGGTGTAGGTCGTCGTGTCCTCACCAATGAGCGTATGGATAGCTTCATCGGTATCGTACGTCGTCGATGCCATATCGGCGTAGGAGAAGTCACTTCCCATAAAGGAGCCGCCCTCCTCGGATGAGGCGATGCGCTTCACCCGTTTGAGTGCCGGTAGGTAGATGTACTGCTCGGTCTGGCCATTGACCTCCTTGGAGAGGAAGCGGGTGTTGCGCACGCTCTCCGGGGAGAGAAAGACGGTGATGGACGATGTCTCATCGCCCACCGTCTTGCTCAATGTCTGGATCCTGCGCTCACGCTGGGTGCCGTTGGCTTCGATGAGGGTGAGTTTCAAGTCGAGGGCGGCGGTGTCGGCCTTCTGCGTGTCGATGACCTTTGTCATGATCTGGTTGGCGGAGAGTGAGGCTGCAAAGAGGGTGGAGGCGACCATCAGGATGATTGATGTGATACAGGCTATGCGTTTCATTTGGTTTTTCTCCTTGGTTGGATGAGCTTTGGATAGTGGATTTTCATTGCAGGGAGGACGAGCAGGGCACTGAGGCTTGCCGCCACCATGGCGATACAGAAGAGCAGGCCGAGATTAACAATCGGGGTAAAGCGGGAGAAGAGCAGGCCGGCGAAACCGAGCGCCACCGAAGCGGCGTTCGCCAAGATTGCCTTGCCGGTGGTGTGGAGGATGAAGGGGAGGTCCCGGTCCTCCCTGCCGAAGGCGGCCAACAGGTGGATGGCGTAGTCGACTCCCACTCCGATGCAGAGCGCAGCCAGCAGGCTGGTGACGATGTCCAGTTTGATCGAGAAGATTGCCATCGTCATGAAGACTGCAGCCAGCGCAAAGAGGCAGGGGATCAGGGACATGGTGGCGAGCTTGGGACTCTTGAAGGTGAGAAGGACCAAAAGCCAGACCGCTATGAACGAACTGAAAATGGAGATGATCTGGCTTTTGGTCACTAATTCAGTCAAGGCAAGGCTCACTGCCTCCCCGCCACCAATCTTGATCTCCCAGTTTTCGGGAAAGAGGGCTGGAATCGAGGCGGTGAGCTGGGCGAGGCGCTGATCATCACTCTCCTTGAGCAGGACGGTGAAGAGGGTTGAGTCCGGCTCAAGCGGGTCGTTGATGAACGTATCGAGCGATGAGCTGTAGAGGAGGAGGTACTGGGCGATGAGGCTGGCCAGGTCATCTTCGGTGGCAAGCCCATAGCGCTCCGGGTCGCTGGGAATTTCGTAGAGTCCTTGACCGCCGGCTTCGGTGGTGTATTCGTCCTCATAGTCGTCATCGAAGCCTTCAAAGCCCATATCCATGGAGAAGAAGTCGAAGGAAAACTCCTCCTCCTGGGCGATGGGGATCATGTCCTCTCCAGGGCCGAGCAGCTGGTTCATCCGCTTGATGAACGGCAAGATTGACTGGACCCCGCCAACGTACGGGTCTTCGCTGATGGTGTCGATGGCCGATTCCAGGATTTTCAGTGTCGATGGTGCCAGCGTCTTGGCCTCCGTGGGGGTGACCATCACCGAGAGGGAGAAGCTGCCCTGCATATCCTTGCTGTACTGGCGGGTGTCCTTCACCAAGGCGGTGGAGGGACGGAAGAAGGAGAGCATGTTCGTCCCGTTCTCAAGCTTGCTGTAGGAGAGTGGGAGGACAATGATCAAGAAGAGGAAGGAGATGAGGAGGATCAGTTTCCCCCATCGTGTGGTGATGGCCACCGCAGCTCCAACGATCTTGGAGGAGTTGCGCTGTTCCCTCTCTTTTCGTTTGGGTGGGTTCTTGTACATCACCCTGATCAAGGCGGGCAGGAGCACCAAGGAGCTTACCGCACAGATGACCACGCCGAAGAAGCTCAACACACCGAAGGTCCTGAAGGGACCGAGCGGACTGGAGAGCTGGGCCAAGAAGCCACTTGCCGTCGTCGCCGCTGCAGCGGCGATCGGGTAGATGTTGCGCTTCACCACCCTCGAGAGGATCGGGGCAGGGTCTCCGCCCTCGTACTCTTCGAAGAAGTGGCTGAAGATGTGGATGGTATAGGCGCTTCCCACGATCAGAAGGAGGACCGGTACGAGTATCGTGGCCATCGTGACGGTGATGTGGAAGAGGGCCATGATGCCAAGTGCCAGCGAGCTGGAGAAGATCAATGGGACGAGTGAGAGAATCGTTGCCTTGATGCTGCGCAAGAAGAGGTAGAGGATGATGATGAGCAGGGCAGCAACGATTGGAACGAGGAAGGCCAGGTCGCTGAGCAGACTGAGGCGAATCTCCTCGGTGATCACCGGCAGACCCAGTACGGTCGCCTCCACGCCTTCGACTCCTGCAAGGATTTTCCTGATGTTGGACAGCAGGGTGGGGTCGTCTGCGCTGAGGGTCAGCTGGATGAGGATGGCGGCGGTGCGCTCGTCCTCGCTGATGAGGGTCCCTTTGTAGAAGCTTGGCCAGCTCTCGATGCGCTGCCTGAGTTGGTCGAGGTCGCCCTCGTACATCGTGACGACCTCCACCCCGTCGGCAGAGGGCTCGAGGTGTTTCATATTGGCCAGGGAAGAGACCTGCTTCACCCCGTCGAGGGTTTCGATCTTCTCGGTGATGGAGGAGAGGATTGCCAGGTGCTGCTCGTCAAGCATCGTCGTCGGGCTCTTGATTCCGATGACCATTGCGTCGAGGGAGCCGAAGACGTCCTCGATATCTTCATTGGTCTTGACCACCGGGTCGTCGAGGGGAATGAAGGCGTCGGTCGAGGAATCGACGTGGAGTCGGGGGATACCCAACAGTCCGATGATGCAGAGGATGAGTGAGAGTGCGATGATGGTGTAATCGCCGAACCGTTTCTTAGCCATGCCTCAACTCTACTGAAGGCAGGGAAACGAACAATCGCCTTGGGTGGGTATTCGACTCACCCGTTCGGGTGATTGCGCCTCATCCCTTTACAAATTGGGGCCTATCGCTGATGATTTGGCCATGAGTTACACCAAGATCGTCGCGACCCTCGGACCGACGAGCAGCGACTATGTGACCATCAAGGCGATCATCGAGGCGGGGTGCCGTGTCGTGCGTCTCAACTTCAGCCACGGCTCTCACAGCGAGCAAGCGGAGCGCTGTGCCCATGCCCGAAAAGCCAGCGAGGAGTTGGGCGTTCCCATCGCCATCTTGATGGACCTCCAGGGGCCGAAAATTCGTATCGGGGAGCTTGAGGAGAGCTCCTACACGCTGAAGAAGGGCGATACGCTGACCATCACGACCGAAGCGATCGTCGGCACCGGCAAGAGGATTTCCATCGACTACCCCCACCTGCATAGAGAGATTGCACCGGGGCAGCGAATCTTGATCAACGATGGCTTGGTCTCCTTGGTCGTCACCTCCATCGAAGGGACGGAGATCCACTGTACGATGGTGGAGGATGGTACCATCCTGGCGCGCAAGGGGGTCAATCTTCCCCATGTACCGCTCCCTCTGCTCAGCTCCTTCACAAAGAAGGATGAGACTGACCTGGCCTTCGCCTTTGAGCATGACCTGGACTATGTCGCCCTCTCCTTTGTCCGTAGCGCCGATGATGTGCGGGCCCTGAAGGCCCATATGCAGCAGCGCTATGGGAGGGTCATCCCGATCATCAGCAAGATCGAGAAGCCCGAGGCGGTGGATACCCTCAGTGCCATCATGGCAGAGAGCAGCGCCATCATGATCGCCCGCGGCGATCTCGGCGTCGAGGTACCCGCCGAGGAGGTCCCCCTGATCCAGAAGTCGATCATCCGCCGTTGCATCGAGGTGGGGCTGCCGGTCATCACGGCGACACAGATGCTCGAGTCGATGATGCACAACCCCCGCCCCACCCGGGCGGAGACCAACGATGTGGCCAACGCCGTCCTCGACGGCACCAGTGCGGTGATGCTCAGCGGTGAGAGCGCCGCAGGGCGCTACCCGCTGGAGGCGGTGAAGACGATGGTGCGGATCGCCAGCCTCACTGAACAGAGTCCAGCCTTCAGCCGCCAGGTCATCAATCAGGTCAGCGCCGCCGACATGCCACAGAGCCAGACCATCACCGAAGCGGTGGGGCTGGCCACCCGAGAGCTCGCCCTCTCCATCCGCGCCTCGTACATCGTCTGCTTCACCCATAGCGGCTCCACCGCGCGCCTGATCGCCAAGTTTCGCCCCTCCGTCCCAATCATCGCCTTCTCTCCGGTCAAGGAGGTGGTACAGTACCTCGCCCTCTCGTGGGGGGTGCAACCGATCCGTATCGATGAACAGGCCACGGTCGACCAACTGCTCGAGTACGGGCCGAGGTATCTGGGTGACAATGCCATGGTCAGGCGTGGGGAGACGGTGGTCATCACCGCCGGGGTTCCGGTGGGGAGTGCCGGCCGGACCAACATGATCAAGGTCGTGGAGATCGAGTAGTGTTCTCCTTCATCGCATTCTTGCAGCGGTACATGGCACTGTCCGCCCGTCTGACCACCTCGCCGAACTTCATCTTCAACTTGGGAATGTAGACTTCACAGCCGGCGGCAACCTTGTAGGTGATCTTCTTGTTGGTGGAGAAGAAGGTCACGATCGATTCGGTCAGATTCCTCATCGTATCAATGGTCACCGAACTGACCAACGCGACGAACTCATCGCCGCCGTAGCGGTAGAGCTTGGCATCCACCGGCAACAGGCGAACGATTCTTTGGGCAAAGTCGATGAGGATCTGGTCCCCTTTTGCATGCCCCTCAGTGTCATTGATACGCTTCAGGTCGTTGATATCCATGACAATGATGCCATAGGTCAACCGCTTTGCGGCGGTCGTGATCTCATCGGCATCACGGTCGAAGGCGGCACGGTTGGCCAGACCAGTAAGTGAATCTTTATAAGCGATGGTCAGTAGCATCTCCTCCTCGAGGATACGTCTGGTGCGTTCCTTGACGAGCATCAGCGAGTGGAAGAAGAGGATGGCGGACGCCGCTACCATCGACAGGTGCAGCACTACCGCGCTGTTGAGGACGATGTTCATTGCCAACAAGAGCACCTCTGTCAAGATTGAGAAGAGGATACAACCGAGGGCGAGCAGGAATGAGAGGAGCGCCTTGGTCTCCTTGATGTAGCAGTAGGTCATCGAGACGAAGAGGGTGAGCAGGAAGAGGACGAGTGCGCCTCCACTGACCAAGAGAAGGTCGGTGTACTGGACGATGCCGAAGAATTGGAGGAAGAAGGCGACGATGTACGTCACCAAAAAGAGGCGCGCCGCCCAGGCAAAGTAGGTGATTCGCTGCCGTATGGGGTAGGAGTACATGATGTAGTTGACGAGCAGCATCGGCAGCATGTAGAGGGCGGCGAAGCTCAGGTTCATCGGCAACGCTGGATTCCTGATTAAGAGGAACTTGCTCGGCGTCTGGCTGAAGACCCAACCGCCGAGGGTGAGGAGAATCGTCCCCAGGTAGAACAAGCTCTTACGCTCCTCGATCTTCTGGATGAAGATGGAGGAGATGGCGATGATGGCACCGATGAGCAACAGGGAAAATCCAAAGGCGAGGGATGGCCAACACTCCATCTCGCCGAGCACCAAGCTGGCTTTGCTACCGGCCATGATCGGATGAATGTACCCGGAGAAGATGTTGTTGCTGGTGAATTGGAAGGTGAGCGTCAGCGTCTTGCCCTGCATCTCGTCAGCGATCCGAATGAAGTGCGGGGTCGCTCCGCCGAAGACCGGCCGTGCCCACCCCTTCGATGGGCCCTCGTAGGTGTAGATGGCCTCTCCCTCTACACTCACCGTAAGCGCGCTCATGCTGGTGTTGATCAAGATGGCGGTGTTGTGGTTGGGAAACTCATCGGGTATGGTGCGGCTCGCTTGCCATGTCCGATCCCGGTAGGGGCCCTCAAGACTGTAGGGAAGCGTCACATCGCTGGCGATGATCCGATCGCCTTCGCTGATCGTCCAGCCGCTGTTCCACGAGACGACGTCATCGGTGGCCACCGGCTCGATGGTGAGAAACGAGTCAATATAGAGGGAGAAGAGCAGCGTAATGGTGACAAGGACCAAGAGGATCCGTTGTACAGTCGGCTGTCGCATCGAACCTCCTACTGGACGAGCCGTTGGATCTCCGGTTGTCCTTTTTCGTTGTTCCGGCGTTTGATGAGCTTCTCGCCCTCCAATCGTGCCAAGAGGTTGGAGAGGCTCTTGTAACTCGAGCGCTCGATCATCCGGCTCTTGTCCATCTGATGGAACTTGGTGCCCACGAAGCTGACCAGCTGCCAACTGTCGAACTCGAAGGAGTCGACAACCTTCTTCATCAACTCCTCGACCTGTGCATCGATCTTCTTGGTGTCACGCTTCTCCGCCGCTTTCTTGACCTTCGCCGCACCAACATCCTTGGTCTCCTCGACCTTGGCCTTGGGCATGAAGTTCTCGATGATCAGGATCTCATCGACACAGTTGCTGAAGATTGGCTTGTCGGCGACCATCTCCTTGGTCACCAGGAAGACCTCCTTGCCGTACTTGCGGAGCATCTCCATGATGACGGTGAAGTCGCTGTCGCTGGTGATGAAGACGTAGCGGTCGATGACCGGCATGTTGATGATGATCGTCTCCAACGCCTCGAGGCTGATGATCAGATCGGCCCGGTTCTTGTGGGTCGCGGTAATGGAGGGAGTGTCGCGGATGGTGAAGTTGTACTCCACCAGCTGTTTTTCCAGTCGTTTGATGGCCTTGCTGTTCCCGCATGCCATCTTGATAACGAAGATGTTCTCCTCATCGGGGTTTTCGTTGTGCCTCAGAGTCAACTCGTCAATGAGAAGCTTCAAGTCGAGGGCGGTGGGGATGTTCTCCAAATCGATATAAATGGCGTTGTTTTTTCGTCTCATGGACACATGATACTCCACCTGTCAATCTTCTGAAAGCTCAAAATGGGGTTTCCGTCCTGATACACACCTCGGACCCGGTCAGCGGGTGGGTGAAGCGCACCATTGTGGCGTGGAGGTAGAGGCGCTCGGTCATGCCGCTGCCATAGAGACGGTCGCCAAGGATGGGGTGGCCCAACCCCTTGGGGTGTGCGCTGTGCAGGCGCAGCTGGTGGGTGCGCCCCGTCAGGGGGGTGAAGCGGATCCGGGTGACAAACGAGCCGTCAG
>JALOBD010000105.1 GCA_023228445.1 Sphaerochaeta sp.
TTCATGTCCATACCCTCCCGCCCACACTATACGCCCGGTCAGCCTCCGGGAGAAGGGGCACGGTTGTTTCAGCTGTCGATCATGGCCACGACGCGGGCCGGACAGCCATCGCTCCCCTCCACCAACAGCGGAAGGGCTACCAGGTCCACCTCCCTGCCTGCCAGTGCATCGAGGTTCACCAGGCGCTCGATGATCAATGCATCGCTCTCCATGAGGATATGGTGGACCGGCAGCCCATGGCTCGTCACCTCATCACAGCTTGCGCTCTCGAAGCCGAAGAGTCGGATTCCTCTTGCAAGATAGAGGCGTGCCGCCTCCTCATCCAGATAGGTGTCCGCTCCACTGAACAGGATGCCGGTGCACCCCGGTGGAAGGTCTCTCACCGCCGCTGCGGTGATCTTCCCCCCCTTGCCACCATCTACGACGTACGAGCGGGCAAAGAAACGATCGATGCTGAATTGATCGAGGCTCTTTGCTCCCTCGATGAGGTGGGCCGGGCTGTCGATGTGCGTCCCATTGTGGGTGCCCATCACCAGGCGCATCGTGCGGTGACCGTGCTCCTTAACGGTCGTATGGACGCGGATCGAGACCTCGGCATCACCGGGCCAGACCTCCATGCGGTCAGAGAGACCCATGGTCAGATCGATGTACTTCATCCCTTCCTCCCGTGTTCACTGCGATAGGCGTGAAAGAGATATTGCTGTGCCAACCCCTCATGGGGGGCAAAGAAAGCGCACGTGTGGTGCCGATAGTGCTCGCCCATGATCCGCTTCACCCACACATCCCTGGGAAAGATACGCCGGCGCTGGTATGCAAAGAGGAGGATGCACGACCCCACCTTCGGCCCCACCCCGGCGATCTGCATCAATGCCGACAGTGCGCCTTCATCGTCAAGGTCGTGCACTGCATCCAAAATCGGGCTCTTTGCCACTGCATCGATGATGTAGGGGGCGCGAAACCCCACGCCCAACCCCCTCAACTGGTCCTCAGTGACCCCATCGAGCTCCTCGGGGCGGGGGAAGGTGTACACCCCCTCTCCAACCGGTGTGCCATACGCCTCGCTCAACCTTCGATAGAGGCTCCTGATACGGGTGATGTGGTTGTTTTGACTGAGGATGAAGCTGACTGTCGTCTCCCACGGATCCTGGCAGAGGATTCGCAGACCGGAGAAGGAGGCGATGGCCCGGGCCAAGTAGGGATCGAGGGAGGCGAGGTGCTGCTCTGCCCCCTCGTAGTCGAAGGAGCAGTCAAAGTACTCACATACCCCTCCGTCTTTGGCCAAGAGTGAGGGAAGGCTCTCTTGGGTGAAGGAGACCAGGCGCCCTCTGAGGGCGGCCTGGTACACCGCCCCGATTTTTGTCCAGGCAAAGCTCTGACCACAGAAGAGGGTCGCCTCGAGATTGATCCTAGGCCTGCTCATAGAGCCAGGTGGAGAGGTATCGCTCCCCGGTATCCGGCAACACGGTGACGATGGTTTTTCCGGCCCACTCTCTCTTCTTGGCGTAGTCGAGGGCGGCGGCGAGCGCTGCCCCACTGGAGATGCCGACCAAGAGCCCCTCCTCCTTGGCAGCCCTGCGGGCGGCGATGCCGGCAGCACCATCTTCGACGGTGTGGACCTCATCGATGATCGAGCGGTCGAGGATTGTGGGGATGAAGCCTGCACCGAGGCCCTGGATCTTATGCGGGCCCCCCTGGCCGGTGGTGAGCACTGCACTGGAGGCAGGCTCGACAGCGACGACCTTCACGTTCGGGTTGCGCTCCTTGAGGTAACGCCCCACCCCGCTGATCGTCCCCCCGGTTCCCACGCCGGCAATGAAGAGATCGACCTTGCCATCGGTGTCGGCCCAGATCTCCGCCCCGGTGGTATCATAGTGCACCTGGGGGTTGTCGGGATTCTCAAATTGGCTGGGGATATAGGAGTTGGCCGTCGCATGGGCGATCTCTTCGGCCTTGGCGATGGCCCCTTTCATGCCGAGCTTGCCATCGGTGAGCACCAGCTCGGCCCCGAGAGCTGAGAGGAGGGTGCGTCGCTCGACGCTCATCGTCTCAGGCATCGTGATGATCAGGCGATACCCCTTCACCGCAGCGACAAAGGCGAGGCCGACTCCGGTGTTGCCACTCGTCGGCTCGATGATCACCGACCCTGCCTTGAGGTCCCCGCGACGCTCTGCCCCCTCGACCATGGAGAGAGCGATGCGGTCCTTGACGCTGGAGAGGGGATTGAAGGACTCCACCTTCACCAAGATCGTCGCCGTTGTCGTATTCATCCGATTGATTCTGATCAACGGCGTCTTTCCAATCTTCTCAGTGACGTTGTTATAAATTGTGCTCATTGGTGCTTCCTGGCCTTTTATATCCTAGTATTGATATAGACATAATAGTATTTCATTGTGCGCTCACACGTCAAGTATATCTATAGTCAGATCATGTAGGTGAACCACGCCGCCTGGGTGACCTCGGCAAGCGTCAGCCCTTCGAAGGCCCGAGCCACCTGCTCATCGAGCGGGCGGTAGAAGTGAAGCCGCAGGACCTGTTCGATGGCATTCTCCCCCTCGCTCTCCGCCTCAAAGGTGATGGAACCTTCCAAAAGGTCAAGCACCTCGTAGATCTTGATCTTCTCGGGATTCTCCTTGAGCAGATACCCACCCCCGGAGCCTTTCACCGAGTTGAGAAACCCACCGCGCGTGAGCAAGAGCGCAACCTGCTGCAGGTACTTTTCACTGAGCTTCTGGCGTCTGGCTACCACCGAGAGCGCAATCGGGCCATCGCCGGCGTGCTCACAGATGTCGACGAGGAGCCTCAGGCCATAACGACCCCGGGTTGAAATCTTCAAATGCCACCTCCTGCCCCACGCTCCACCAGGTGAATGGCCAGCTCTTCGATCAATACTTCCTTGGAAAAATCGATGACGGCGGACTGCAGGAGCGACCAGATCTGGTGGGTCTTGCACATCCCATTCTTCTGACACTCCTTGCACGGTGCCGGCCGGAAGTCCCCTTCGCTTGCAGAGAGAACATCGTGGCAGGTGATGCCCGTCCGGCCCAAGCGGTAGCCTCCGAGGACTCCGCGGTCCGCCTCCACCAGACCTGCACGCCTGAGGGGGATCATCAACTGCTCGAGGTAGCCGCTGCTGATCCCGGTGGCCTCGCTGATCTTGCGAATCGAACAATTCTCTTTGCACGTCGCCAAATAGACGAGTGTTTGCAACGAGTATCTTCCTTTAGTCGATAATTTCATATCTAGAAGGTATCAGTAGCACCCGAATGCGTCAAGCATCCCAGATTTGTAAATATGTGTTCAACAAAGCCAAATCGTGTGATACAATCGCTCACTATCGGCGTGTCAGTCCCAACTATTGGCCACCGGTAGAGAGGATTTTCATGAGTATGCTCCTGTTGCTCTTCCTTCACATCGCTGCAGGCATCGGTGCATGGGTACTGTTGCGCATCAAGGCTCCGGCGGCGGCGCTCGTCGGCTCGATGTTCGGCGTCGTCATCTTCTTTGTCTTCACCGGCCTTGAGATCGCCTACCCACCATCACTTCGCCTCGTCGCCCAGGTGCTCAGCGGCTTGATCATCGGCATGCGCTTCAGCCGCAGGGACATCCAGACCCTCAAGACGATGGGAGGACCGACGTTGCTCCTGCTCGCCTTGATCGTCGTCATCAACCTCTCCTTCTCCGTCTTCATGTTCGAGGCCACCGAGTTCAACTACATGACCTCACTCTTCACCACCGGTCTCGGTGGAGTGAGCGACCTCGCCCTCATCGCCACCGATTTCGGCGCCGATATGGAACGGGTCGCGCTCTTGCAGCTCTTCCGCCTGGTGACGGTGGTCATCATCTTCCCCCCCTTGATCAAGGGGATGCTCAAATCGAAGATCGCCGGCCTTAAAGCCAAAGGGGGGCACGTACCCACACAGGAAAAGCCTCGCCACACGCTGGTCAAGTACGCCACGACGCTTGCCGCCGCGTTTGTTGGGGGACTCGCCTTCAATGCACTCAAGATTCCAGCAGGGGGGATCCTCGGCTCGATCGTCACCACCGCACTGTGGAACATCCTCACCACGCAGGGGGGAGCACCCGCTTCGATGAAGTCGGTGGCCCAGACGATGGCTGGCGCCTACATCGGCAGCAACCTCACCGTGGCGACGCTACTGCAGATCAAGGTCCTCTTTGTCCCCTACTTGGTCCTTGTCGTTGAAATTTTTGTCACCGCCTACCTGGGAGCTTGGCTCTTTACCCGGATCTTCAAGTTCGACTGGCCCACCGCCCTCTTCTGTGCCGCCCCCGGCGGCATCCAGGTAATGGGCCTCATCGGAGAGGATCTCGGCCTCGACCCGCCGAAGATTGTGCTCTTGCATACGGTACGAATATTGGGCACGCTGACAATCGTGCCGATCCTCGCCCACCTCTTGGGGTGATCAGGCGGGGTTGTAGAGGTTCGCGGTGGGAAACCGCGGGTCACTGGTCACGTTGAGCACCAGCTTGCGCAACCCCGAGGTATCGCCGCTGGATGGGATATGGGTCATGTGGACCTCACAGCCGTTGAGGTCAGGCAGATACGTCGAGGCGCGCTCGGCATCCTCGCTGATCGCGCAGCTCATCGCCAGGCAGATCAACACCTCATCGAGGTTGAGGCTCACCCCCCTGCCTTTGAGCACATCGCGCTTCATCGCCGTCACCGACTGCACGATGGCGGGCGGGATCAGGTCGATCTCATGGTCGATGCCGGCCATCACCTTCACTGCGTTGAGGATCAAGGCGCTGGAGGCGTGGAGCAACGGCGAGTTGCATCCGGTGACGATCTCACCGCTGGGCAGCTCGATCGCTGCAGCGCAGACGATGCCATTGATGCCCTTGGCGCGGGCGATGCCCCGCTCAAGCGCATCCTGGCTGGCCCGGACCACAGTCCGGTCTCCACTGGAGAGCTTTGCCCCCTCCATGATGGCACGGCTGCGCTCGACCGTCTCCTTGCCGGTGATCCCCTGCACGTACTCACAGGCGCTGCGGTAGTAGCGCCGGATGATCTCCTGCTCGGCGGCCCGTCTGACCACCTCATCGTTGATGATGCCAAAGCCACAGCGGTTGACCCCCATGTCGGTAGGGCTCTTGTAGATGCACTCATCGCCGGTAATCTTGCTGACGATACGGGCCAAGAGTGGATACGCCTCAAGGTCCCGCGAGTAGTTCACCGTGATGGTGCCGTAGGCGCTCGCGTGGAAGTGGTCGATGAGGATCTTGTCACCGATGTCCGCCGTCGCACTCTCATAGGCGATGTTCACCGGGTGGTCGATGGGCAGGTTCCAGATCGGAAAGGTCTCGAACTTCGAGTAGCCGCTCTTCCGCCCGGCCCGCCAGTCGTGGTACATCTGGCTGAGGCAGGTACCGAGCTTGCCCGACCCCGGCCCCGGGCCGGTGACGATGACCACCGGACGTTCGGTCTTGATGTAGGGATTTGCCCCGTAGCCCTCGTCGCTGACGATCAAGTCGACATCGCTGGGGTAGCCGCGGGTGGCGCGGTGGGTGTAGACGGTGATACCGCGCTGTTCGAGCACCCGCTTGAACTGTACGGCCCCCTCCTCCTCATCAAAGCGGGTGATGACCACCTTGTTCACCGTGATGCCCCACCGGGCAAAGTCGTCGATCAGCTTGAAGACGTCGGCGTCGTAGGTGATGCCGAAGTCGCCGCGCATCTTGCGCCGCTCGATGTCCCCGCTGTGAATACAGATGATCACATCGATCTGATCGGCCAGTGAGTGCATCACCCGCATCTTCACGTTCGGGTCGAAGCCGGGCAGCACCCTCGCTGCGTGGTGGTCGAAGAGCAGCTTGCCGCCGCACTCCAGATAGAGTGTGTCGCCGCTCTCCTTCACCCGCTCCAGGATGAAGGCACGCTGCTCGGCCAGATACTTCTCGTTGTCAAACCCGATCTCTTTCATCATTTTCCAGAGTAGTGGATTCGCTCGGCAATGGCCTTGGCCTGCTCCTCCCCCATCAGCTTGGCGATGATCGCCAAGGCGAAGTCCACAGCGCTGCCCGCCGCCTGGGCGGTGATGAGGTTGCCATCAATCTCCACCGAGCGTCCGGTGAAGGAGAGGCCCTCACACAGCTCTTCGGTGCCCGGAAAGCCGGTCACACGCTTGCCGTCCAGAAGTCCAGTGCCTCCGAGCACCATCGCAGGGGCAGCACAGATTGCCGCGACGACACCGCTTTGGGCCACTTCGATGATCTTGGTCATCACCAGGGCGCTGGCAGCGATGTTCTTTGCACCTTGGCTCCCTCCGGGGATGATGATGCAGTCGTAGGAGCGCGTGGCGCACTCATCAACGCTGTGGTCACAGACGACCGGGATGTTGTGCGTCCCCATGATCGTCATATCGTCGAGACCGGCGACGGTGACTTTGGCACCGCTGCGCCTGATCAGGTCGATCGGGACAATCGCCTCGATCTCCTCAAAGCCGTGGGCCAATACGACAAGAACTGATGGTACCATGTGCTGCCTCCTAGAGCGGCAGTCGTGTGCCGCCTTCGTTGCCCGCCTCGCGCAGCAGCGCAGATGCGTGCAATAAGATTCGCTGTGTCTCCTCCCAACCGATGCAGGCATCGGTGACGGAGACCCCATACTTCAAGTGTGAAAGATCATCGGGGATGTCCTGGCACCCCTCTTCAAGGTTGCTCTCCAGCATGAAGCCACGGATGGCTGTCTCGCCCCATCGGACCTGGTCGACGATCGAGCGCAGCACCCGCTTCTGGCGGTCGTGCTGTTTGCGGCTGTTTGCGTGGGAGCAATCGACGATGATGGTGGGATCGAGGCCCGCCTGCTCGAGCATCGCACGGGCGCTCTCCACGTCATCCTCATAGTAGTTGGGCCCTTGGTCGCCGCCGCGGAGGATCAGGTGGCCGTAGTCGTTTCCGGTGGTCCGGAAGATCGCGCTGGCCCCGCTGTAATCCATACCGATGAATGAGGCACTCTGTCGGGCACTCTTGATGGCGTTGACCGCGTTGTGCAGGTCCCCGCTGGTGGAGTTCTTGAACCCTACGGCCACGCTGAGGCCGCTGGCGAGGTTGCGGTGGATCTGGCTCTCGATGGTCCGTGCTCCGATGGAGGACCAGCTGATGACTTGGTCGATGTACTGGGGGATGATCGGGTCGAGGACCTCACAGCCCACCGGAAGACCGAGGTGGACGATGTCGAGCAACAGCGAGCGGGCGATGATGATCCCGCTCTCGATGTCATACGTGCCATCCATGCGGGGGTCGAGGATCAGGCCCTTCCATCCGCCGACGGTCCGCGGTTTCTCAAAGTAGGTGCGCATCACCACGTACATCACATCACTGACCTGGTCGCTGAGCGCCTTCAAGCGTCTGGCGTACTCGAGCGCCGCCACCGGGTCGTGCAGCGAGCACGGACCGACGATGGCCAACAGCCGTTGATCCCGTCCCTTGATGATGTCGCCGATCGCCTCGCGCGAGCCGGCGATGAAGCGCGCCGTCGTATCATCGACGGGAAAGCGCTCATTGAGCTCGTCGGGGGTCAACAGCGTGTCGACCGCCCTGATCCTGATGTCTACATTTGCCATGCTCTCACCTCACT
>JALOBD010000106.1 GCA_023228445.1 Sphaerochaeta sp.
ACTTGATGTCGGGCGATTACAAGTCCACCCTCATCCTTAAGCAATTCATCAAGGGTTGAGCCAATATGAAGAAAACCTATTCCAGCGGTGTTGCATTCATTTTCGAAGGAGATACGGAGCAAACTTTAAATTATATCGTGGAAACGCGCTGATGTCATGCAAAATTTCTATTGGATACCCCCAAATGTTGAGACCAACAGAAACTTTTTTGCGCACAATACGTAATGGAGAAACAAGGCATCAGGCCACTCAGCTACCTCATCTTCGGCAAGGAGGACCATCTGTCGTTGCTTGAGTGAAGTTAGTTCCAATGGAACTGTTCGGAGTATATACCGAAGATTCTCTCTCATACGCTACACCATATGAGAGGTATCACCGAGTTTCTCCCAGGCTTGTGCAATACCAAAGATCTTGCAAAAGGCAGACAGCTCATGGATGTTCTTGAATACCATGATCTTGTTGGCAAAGAGATGGCACTCAAGGCGGCGGAGCTCCACAGAAGGCTGACAAGGAGGTGAATTACTCTACTCAGGACCGTCTCTGTCCTGATTGTTTCTTTCTGCGTCACCTATGGATATGCACCCTTGCACAACGACCAGGATTCGATGGGAAGGAAGAGATTGTGAGCCCCTCAGTGATCCAATAGCCCAATGCGTCGCCCCAGATGGTGCAGGAGCGCAACGGGAACAAGCACCAATGGAGCAAGACTCATTCCAATCTCGTAGAGCAGTGTGGAGTTTGTATAGCGCACTCCCTTGAAGCGCGACTGCAGCGCACTGTATGGCAGGCCGATGACGTTGCCACCCATCATGACGCGGATGGATGCGAGGATGATCCTGGCCGCCTCCTCCCCATACTCACTCACCACACGCTGAAACTCCTCTTCATCGACTCTCCCCTGCACATCGGCATACCGTTGGGCAAAGAGGATCGCCGTCGCCTCAGCGGGAACGACAAAGGCATCGCTTCCTGCAAGAAAGCTTGTCACCTCCTCTTTTGAAAAGCCGCTCTCCAACGCCATCTTGGCGTGGGCATAGCTGCAGAGGGCGCAGCCATTGACCTCGGTGACGGCAAGCATCAAGCGTTCGATGAAGTGAGCGTCAACGACTTCATCCTGGTGGTTTCTTCTCAGAATTCCGATTGAAGGAAGCACGTCAAGCAAAGTGCGGTACATCTCTGCTACGGTGTAGCGGTGGCGGTAGCGGTCGGTTTGGATCATCATGGCCCCAGTATGCCATAGAACGGTACTGATGATACACATTCGCACATCATCTGGAGGCAGCGAGAACAATCTTGACAATAGTGTGTTATACACAGTATAGTGTGTCCACAAGGTAGCCATGTGGGACGATCAGATTCTCTCCAACTTCATCACCGAACTCAACCGTGGAACGCTGACCCTCTGCGTGTTGAGCCAACTGCGAACACCTCAGTACGGCTACGCTCTTTTACAGACCCTGGCTGAACAGCAGATCGTCCTTGAAGCGAATACCCTCTACCCGATGTTGCGTCGCCTGGAGAGCCAGGGGGTCTTGAAGAGCAGCTGGGATACCAGTGAGAGTCGACCGCGCAAATTTTATCAGCTCAGTGAGGATGGAGTGATGGTGTATGAGAGACTGAAGCGTCATTGGCTCGAGCAACATGCCCATATCCAAACGTTACTCAAGGAGGAGCACCCTCATGGATGATTTGATCAAGCGCTATATTGCTGAGACGATCCACCACCTCAGCGTCGGAGAACGGGCCGATGTGCAGCAGGAGCTTGAGGCCAACATTCTCGACATGGTGGGAGAGAGTCCGGATGTGGAGACAATCGAAGAGACCTTGTTGGCTCTGGGAAGCCCCGCATCGCTGGCCTCGCAGTACCGTGGGCGACCACACCATCTCATTGGACCAGACACCTTCCCCCTGTACTGGAAGGTGCTCTGCATCGTGCTCCTCATCGCCGCCCCGCTTGCAGCACTCTTTTCAATCATCGGCTTCATCATCACCCCGCCTACCATCGCACTGGCCGAGATGGTTGCACGTACCTTCGCCGCGGCAGGGGGTGCGGTGGTATTGGTCTTCTTCTGGGTCACCATCGCCTTCGCCCTCGTCGACGCTCAGCAGATCCCGGTTGCAGCAGAGGTGTGGGACCGGGCAACCCTCAGGGCGCTGGAGGAGAAGGCCGGCAAGGCCATCAAGACCAGCAGCGTGATTGGCGACCTCGTCGCTCTTGCAATTGGGTTGCTCGCCTTGACCTTCCTCATGACCAACAGTGATCTTCTGGCCCTCTATTCCAAAGAACATGCTCCGATCCCTCTCTTCATCGCAGTGCGCCTGCGGCCCTACCTCATCGCTGCCATGGCGGTGGCGTTCCTCTCTTTTCTCGTTGCCATCATCAAGCTGATCAGGCGGCGATGGTCTGCTTCAATCTTGGTCATCAGCAGTGGTGTCACCATCATCACCACCGCCTTCTGGGTCTTCTTCCTCACTCGCTGGAACCTCTATACCCCCGATCTCTTGGCCTCCCTCGCCCTCACCCAACCGCGGTGGCAGTTCACCATCCGGTCGCTGTGTGGATTCTGCATTCTCATGGGTGCCATCACCATAGGCACCGAGTGCTACCACGCGTTGTGGAAAGAGAGGGTGTGACCCCATGGACTGTCGGCTCTGGTAGACTCAAATCCACATCCACAACCTTCTCTGTGACAAGGCACGGTAGTCGAAGACCTCTACCGAGAAATTTGCGAACGTGTACACCCTTCTCCTATGGCAAACCCTTACTGGCTGCAGGAAGGGCACCATCCTATCATGCCAGTAGGTTGAACATATGTTCTTGTTCTCTCCATCGAGCGAACAAACATTCTCATTGACAGCAAGATATTGTGTTCCGTATGATAAAGCTAGAATGTATTTGGATGAACAATTGTTCAAAAGGCAGGGAGCTGTGAACGGACTGGAACGAAAGAGAACCGCATTGGTGAGAAGAGATGGGACGCTGTTTTTGGCCGCGTTCGACCACCCCCAGATCTATGGGGTGATGAGAGGCTTGGAGGATCCCTTGGCCGCTATCGGGGCGCTCATCGACACCGACATCGATGGCTTCATCCTCAACCCCGGCATCTTCCCGCTCCTTGATGCAGCGGTGGTCCGAGACAAGAAGTTGGTGTTGCGTGCCTCCCTCGGCGGAACGATGATGGGGACCACCTTTGCCGATCACCACAGCATCATGGCCAGCCCCCAACAGGCCCTCGACCTTGGAGCTGATGGAATACTGATCATGATGGTGCTCGGCGGCTCGAAGGACAAGGAGTCCATGACCGATGTCGCCCGTGCCATCGAGGGCTTCCATCGCCTCTCGATTCCGGTCATGGTGGAGGTCCTCCACGCCGACTTCTCACAGAACAATGACCCCGCCTTTATCCGCAACGGTGCCCGCATCGCTGCAGAGCTTGGCGCTGACTTCGTCAAGGCATTCTACTGCCAGGATTTCGAGTCGGTAGTAGCCGGATGCCCGGTCCCCATCGTGCTTGCCGGAGGGCCCAAGGAGGCCAATATTCTCGATATCGCTCAGACCGTCGTTCGTGCCGGTGCATCAGGCTTTGCCTTCGGCAGGAATCTCTTTCAACACGAAGAGCCCACCACGGTGGTCTCCTCACTCTCTCAAATCCTCAGGAGGTAGCCGTGCTGGAGAACCGAGAACTCCTCTATACCATCGCCAACCTCTACTACGAAAAGGGCAAGAACCAACAGGAGATCTCCAACCTGCTCAACCTCTCCCGCCCGATGGTCTCCCGGGCTCTGTCGCGCTCACGGGCGAAGGGCATTGTTCGCATCGAGGTCATCCCACCTGCCGGGTGCTCCCAACTCGAGACCGACCTCGCCAAGGCGCTCGGCATCAAGCGGGTCGTGGTCGGCACCAACTTCGACCGCAATAACAATGATCGTGACGACCGTATCAAGGTGATGAGCAGAGCAGCCGGCTCCTACCTCTCGCAGACCATCCAGAACGGGATGGTAGTGGGGGTTGGGTGGGGCGTGTCGGTGCATCGCAGTATCCTCGCCCTGCCGGAGTGTGAGAACCTCAAAGGAGTTACGGTGGTCCCGCTCGTCGGCAGCGCCGGGCGCACCGAGTCCCACTACCAGGTGAATGTCATTGCCGACCGAATGGCCGAAAAGCTCCACGGCAACGCCCTCTTCTTCAACATTCCCGCCTTTGTCTCTGACTTGAAGGTCCAGAGTTTCTTCTCACGTGACCCCCAGATGAAGTCTATCCAAGAGCTGTGGAGCCATCTGGATATCGCTATCGTGGGACTGGGGGCCTTCGGGGGAACCCCCAGCTTCCCCGTCTCCGAATACACCCCACAAGCCTTGGATGAGCTTCACCAGCAGCAGGTGGTGGGCGATATCCTCGGCCGGTTCTACAACCGGGAGGGGTTCATCGACGACATCGGCGTCAATGAACGGTTGATTACCCGCCCGATGCCGGATGTTGAGGAGAAACTCTACGTCGGCATCCCTTTCGACTCACTGCGCAAGGCCAAGCAAGTCGTGTGCATATGCGGGGGGACCGGGAAGATCGAGGGAATCATGACAGCAGCCAAGCTCCACCTCTTTGACTGCCTGATCACCGATGGATTGACCGCCAATGAGTTGGCCGCAGCACTGGAGAGGAGTAGATGAAAGCGTTGATGTACACCGGAATCGGGAACCTCGAAATCCAGCACATCAAAAAACCCGATGGTCCCTACCTCGTTCGGGTGATCGGCTGCGGCATCTGCGGCACCGACTTGAAGACCTTCACCGTCGGCCACCACTTCTTCAAGCCACCCACCATCTTGGGCCACGAGTTTGTCGCTCAGTTGGTACAGGTACCGAACACCTCATCCCACGCTGTCGGGGACACCGTGGTGGTCGCCCCGTACTTCGAGTGCGGAGAGTGCACCAGCTGCCGCTCCGGCCTCCCCCAGCTCTGCAGTGACAAGCACTACGTCTCTTCGGGAGCATTCTGTGAGTATGTGGCCCTCCCCGACGACTATGAGGCGGGCATCATCCCTCTTCCCGATGGAACCGACGCGTTGGTGTTCACCCTCGTCGAACCCTTGGCGTGTGTGCTCAACGGCATCGACCAGCTTCGCATGCGCCCCAGCTCAACGGCACTGGTCATCGGGGGAGGTCCGATGGGAGTGCTCTTCGCCCTATACTTTCAAGACATTGGCGTCCCGGTCACCGTAGTCGAGCCCAATGCGTACCGCAGGGCGCTGATCAGGGGCTGGGGAATCGAGTGCATCGAGCCGACTGAGGCCGATTATAGCCGCCATGACCAGATCATCATCACGGTCAACCAGGCAGCGCTCATCGCCGATGCGGTGCGCCACGTCGCCAACGGCGGTACTGTCCTTGCGTTCAGTGGATTGAAGCGACACGACACCTTTGAGGCGGATGGGTACGCGATCCACTACCGGCAGGTCACCGTCACCGGGTGCAGCGGGTTCGCCCTCTCCCACTTCCAAAACGCCTACTCGATGATCGCGGCAAACCCGGCACACTATGAGAAGCTGATCACCCATCGGCTCCCCCTCGAGGAGGGACTTGAGGCGTTCACGATGCTCAAGGCAGGCAACGCATTCAAGATTCTCCTCCAACCATGAAGGATTGAAGATGAAGGTCGCTGTTGTGTACAACAAGCACTCCCCCCTCCCCCCACCCCGCCTTGAGGCGATCGGGAGGCAGATCATGCGCATCTTCGACGGTGCCACCTTCATCGTCTGTCGTGGGTATGGCGATGGTTACCTGAGAGGCGCCGAGGTGGCAGAGATCGACCAACAGACAGACCACAAGGCCAAAATCGCCGCGATCGCCGATGCACTCTTGCAAACCGGTCCCTCCTATCTGGTGAGCGTCGGCGGCGATGGCCTTGCCTCCTACCTTGGCACGTACATCAGCGGACGGCCGGCGATGCCGACGATGGTCGGTATCGCAGCGGGAACGGCGAATGTCGGGCCGATCGTCACCTTCACCGAAGAGGACCTGAACACCCTTGACCGAACGTCCTTGCAGGAGGTCTCCATCGATGCGATTGCGGTATCGGATGAGTCCGGCTTCCACGCCCTCGGTTTCAACGATGTGATCCTCGCCAACACCTTCTTGGGGACCGAAGGGGGTGTTTGCCACAACCTGAGCGTCGAGGAGCTGCTGCTACGGGGAAATCGGGTCGCAGCTCCAGTGGGCAAGCGCATCACGGCAAAGAGCTTCTCCGTTACAGTGGATGGGGTATTGCGCCCCGTAAACCCCGCGGTGCCCATCGCCCAGATCGTCATCTCCCCGCTGCAGTTCGACCGCCTCTACGGCCGGGCGATCTTCGGCAGGCTCTGCCAGGGCAGGGGTGCCTCTCCGCTTGCAGCGGTGGGCCTCATCTCCCACAACGTCGTCGATAGCGACCCACGCTCCTGGCAGCCCGATGATTTTACCACCATCCAGCACATCCTCTGTGCACCAGGGGAACAGGTGACCTTCTCAGGCCTGGGCCCCGACGCCCACATTGTCGCAGACGGCAACCCCTTCATCAGGGTCGGGGCAGTGACCTGCTCCCTGGTGGCGGGGGCAATACGGGCCCTCAAGATCAAAGGAGGTGATGTTCCATGAAGAAGCGCCAAGAAACCCTCCAGATCCATCGGGTGACCATCTTCGGCACACAGTATGAGAGTGCACAAGTTCGGGCAGCGGTGGTCCTCTTGATCCCCACGATGGTCGCCATCATCCTCCTCTTTTTAGTCCCGGTCGTCCAAGTGGTGTCGTACAGCTTCACCAACTACAACATCGCCACCGGGCTGAAGGCGTACAATGGAATCGCCAACTACCGCCACCTCTTCACCGATGACCGCTTCTTCAAGGCGATCCGCAACACCTTCACCTTCGCCGCGTTCAAGCTGCTGATCGACACCACCTTGGCCCTTGCGATCGCGCTCATGCTCGATTCTAAGATTCTGCTGAAGAAGTACCTGCGCTCGGTGTACTTTGCGCCGGTCGTAGTCCCGGTCGTCGCCTCCAGCCTGATTTGGATCTGGTTCTTTGATCCGGGCATCGGCCCCTTCAACCAGATCCTCACCGCGTTGGGCCTGCCCACCTCCCAGTGGCTGTACCACGAGAAGAGTGCCCTGGCCTCCATCCTGATGTTCTCCATCTGGAAGGGGCTGGGGTACAACGTCGTCCTCTTCTTGGCCGGCCTGCAGAACATCCCCCCCTCCTACATCGAGGCCGCCCAGGTGGATGGGGCGAAGGGGCACCAGATCCTCTTCAAGATCAGGTTGCCGCTGCTGCGCCCCATCATCTCCTTCGTTCTCATGATCGGAATCATCAACACCTTCAAGGTCTTTGCCGAGGTCAACGTGATGACTCCAAAGGGAGGGCCGCTCTACTCCACCGCCTTGATGGTCAACTACATCTACGACACCGCCTTCACCAGCGGGAAGATGGGACGGGCGTGCAGTGCATCGATCATCCTCTTCATCATCATCTTCATCCTGACCCTCATCCAGA
>JALOBD010000107.1 GCA_023228445.1 Sphaerochaeta sp.
AAGGTGGAGTACTCGCTGCGATTGAAGTCGTTGTGCCCGGCAAGGCGGGCCAGGTAGGGCAGCACCTCATCAAAGAACATGGGGTCCATCTCCCGCGGTGGACCAGGCAGCGCAATGAGGGCGACCTCCCGCCCCTCGATATCGATGATCCCACGAAACCCCGCCGCCGTCCCGTTGGGGTTGGGGATGGCGACAAAACCGTCCGGGATCAAGGTCTGCTGCTCATTGGCACCCCAGATACGCTCACCGATGCGTCCATAGAGCGTGTCAAAGCTCTCCTTGTCACGTTTCAACTCCACACCGGCGAGGCGGGCAACGACCGAGCGGGTCAGGTCATCGCTCGTCGGACCCAAGCCGCCGGTGAGGATGATCAGGTCACAGCGACCGATCGCCTGACGCAACACCGTCTCGATCGAACCGTCGTCGGGTACGACGACCATCCGCTCCACGTGGTAGCCGAGACGGGTGAGTTGATGGGCCAACAGCTGGCAGTGCTTGTCGGCGATGACTCCGCGCGTCAGCTCCGTTCCGATGATGAAGAGACCGGCAGTGCTGTAGTTCATGGACGCCGCTTCCTCACCAATTGCACCAGATTCACCACCGCACCGATGACGAGCAGCGCAAGAGAGAGGTAGATCGAGGCAAAGGCGAACCAATCGACATGGGTGGTGTAGAAGGTCATCCCGACCGACTCACCACGGTAGACGGGCACCTCGTAGATCTTCCAGCCGACCTTGAAGGGTTCCATCGGGTCGATGATCTTACCGGTTACACTGATGAGGCAGGTCATGCCGCTGTTTGTCCCCCTGATCGTCGTCCTCCGGTTCTCGATCGAACGGAAGACAGCGAGGCCGAGGTGTTGCATCTCTGCGCTGACAGCCTTGGACCACCCGTCGTTGGTCATGTTGACGATGACATCAGCGCCATGTTGGACAAAGCCGGCGTTGAGGTAGCCAAAGACATCCTCAAAGCAGATCGGAGTGGAGAAGCGCACCCCCGTGTCGGTCTCGAAGACCACCGGGTCCACACCCGTCTCCCACCAATTGTAGTCGTTGGCCAAAAGCAGGTTGTAGAGCCAAGGCATCTGCTTCTCGTAGGGGAAGTGTTCGGTAAAGGGCACCAGGTGCTGCTTGCGGTAGGTGTTCTTGATCTTCCCGCCCTCGAAGAAGATGACGGTGTTGTAATCCTTGCGGTTCCAGCTGCCATCATCACCCAGTGGCGGCAGGCTCGGATCATCGATCACCCCCTCGGGGTTTCCCGTCACCAACGGGACGGGCAGCGATTTGCCGAAGGCAACGAACTCGTCGACCAGGGCCCGGGTGTCGGGATCGCTGGGGTAGCTCTCATGCCACGCCACCGATGGGACGAAGGCTGTCTCGCTCCAGATGATCGCCTCCGGCGCTTCGATGAGCGCCTCAAGGCTCATCTTGCGCAGATTGTTGAAGTTCCGCTTATAGGTGGTGTACCCCCCCTCCCACGTGTCTGCGCTGTGCTGGATGGTCGCAACGCGCCAATGGATATCCGGCTCAACGCCCTTCCAATGGGCCATCGAGACGAAACCGAAGACCAGGGTGGCGACAATCGCCACCGCGTAGGAGATGAGGAAGGGGCGATGGGAAGCCAGGAACGCACCGAACGGGACCTTTTTACGGCGATACCAATCGGCAAGGTAGGAGCCGAGGAAGGTCTGGGGAAGGACCATGAGGAGGGTCACTCCCCAGATGCCGGTATACTCGGCGATCTGGATGAAGGGCAGGAAGCGGTACACGGCAGAACCGAGCGTCCCGTAGGGGTAGCCGGCAAACCAATCCTGGCTGAGGTAGGAGTAGGCGACCCAGATGACCGCTTCCACCAGATAGCCGTACTTCTTGAAGAGGCGCTGGGCTGCCTTGAGGGCGGGGAAGAGGAGGACCATCTCCCCTCCCTTGATGATCGGGACGATGAGGATGGCCAAGGGGTGGAAGGTCTTCAACCAGTAGTTGAAGAAGAGGTAGAACATGAAGCCGTAGAAGAAGCCGTAGACCGGCACAAGCTTCCAGCTGGTGTTCCTGATGACGGCGAAGACCGGGATCAGGGCGATGAATGCGACAAGCCCCACCCCATTGGTCGAGATCAAGCCGGGGAAGGCAATCGAATAGATGCATGATGAGAACAATAAGACCAAAACCTCAGAACCGACTGTCCTGAGGCTTCGTCTGGGATTCAGATCAACCAAGAGATCGTCTCCTTTTGGTCGGCAATTACGGTGGTGTTACTTCGACGTGTTGTCGCGCAAGTCCCACACGTAGTCCTTCAGCTCCTTACCAGGGCGGAAAATGGCAACACCGTGGGTCTCCACCGAGACAATCTCGCCGGTCTTGGGGTTGCGGGCCTTCTCCCGTCCCTTGCGGGTCCGCACCTCGAATGTGCCGAATCCACGCAACTCAATGACCTGATCATTCCTCAAGCCATTCTTTACCTCTTCGAAGAACTCGTCGATGATGGTATGGATATCCGCGCGGTTGATGCCGTGCTTCTCGTAGAGGTTCTCAATGATGGCTGCTTTTGTCAACTTTGGTCCTGCCATGATTACTCCTTAATACAAATTCTTACGGACCTGGTCGGTCCGTCGATAGTACGGTTCAGGCCTGGGTTGCAGGCGGGTTGGCAAATGCGTTGAACTTAAGTTGCAACCGGGACTTCTTGCGGTTTGCCGTGTTGTGGTGGATGATTCCCTTGTTTGCCGTGGTGTCAATCAACTTGAGGCTCAAGGCGAGGGCGCTCTCTGCGCTCTCCTTGTCCTGGGCGACCAATGCAGCCTCAAATTTCTTGATGGCGGTGCGCATGGTGCTCTTTGCCGCACGGTTTCTCATCCTGCGGACTTGGTTCTGTCGCTCTCGTTTTTCAGCAGACCTGTTACTCACGTAATACCTCCGAACATATTGCGTTGAATATGTAATCATGTATGAAAGATTGAGCCGGCAACTAGGGGCCGACGGCTTAAAAACATATCACAGTCTATAAAATCGGTCAATACAATGCTTTACTTCAGGGGGATAAAAATTCGTTTGCCCACTCCTTCGTCACTTCCCATCGTGAAGTTGCATCATTGTAAAAGACCGCATCATGCGGCAGGCTCACCATTCGTCCCTCACTGCCGGTAAGGGTGATCTGTTTGGAGAGTATATTCACCTCGGCGATCCGCATCAAGTCGAAGCCCACCTTCAACCTGCTCCCCTCCGGCGGATACTTGCGCTTCTCCTCGATGTAGAAATCATACTCATAGGAGAGGCAACAGAGCAACCTGCCGCACGGTCCGCTGATCTTCATCGAGTTCAATGAAAGATTCTGCTCCTTGGCCATCTTGATGGAGACCGGGCTGAGCTTGTCGGTGACGCTGTGGCAGCAGTAGTCACGCCCGCAGACGGCCAAGCCGCCGAGCACCCGACTCTCATCCCGCACGCCGATCTGACGCAGCTCGATGCGGATCTTGAAGACCGACACCAAATCCTTGACCAGCTCACGAAAGTCGACGCGCACATCGGCGGTGAAGAAGAAGATGACCTTCGCCTCACCGAGGAGGTAGTGGGCGGTCACCAGCTTCATGTCAAGCTTGTGCAGCGCAATCTTCTCGCGGCAGATGCGCATCGCCTCATCCTCCTTGGCTGTCATCTCCTGGTATCGGTTCAGGTCGGAGGGAGTCGCCAAACGGTCGATCCACAGCACATCTGAGGCGATCGGTACCTCGCGCGCCTCGGCAGGGGGATTGCACCCGGCACAGTTCTCACACGGGTGCTCGTCAGCCTCGCTTTGGTAGAGAACCTCTTCTTCCGGATCGTGGAAGTCTTCGATGTGGCGGTTGTGGCAGGCGCCCCGAAACTCAGTGGAGCCCGGCTCGTATGAGTGCCCCAATTGGTCGGCGCTGGCGATGATCAGGCCCAAATCCAGGCCGTAGCGGGTGGGGATGACCACACTGGTGCCCGGGTAGAGCACCGAATCCCAGGCACAGATGCTCGCCTCGTTGGAGGCGGGGTTCTTCACCAAATATATATAGCCGGACTCAGGGCGCTTTCGCTGCACCTGTGTTGCCGGACCACGTACTCTGTCTCTCTTCATACAGATCCTTCGCCCATCGGGCTTCGACGCTGTCACGCTACCATGAGAGAGCCGATTTGTCAAACTCTTATCACTGTGACATAAGTAATTGTTACCATTATATTTACAAACATAGGGTATCTGTCAATACAAACTTCGCCTTCGATGGTGTGCCGGGCATACAGAATCATTGCCAGAGACGAGGGAGAGGCTATCAAGACCGCCGTTTGGGCTGTAGCGCACACCCGCTTTTGGGTCGATTGGTACATAATAATCGAAATGCTCAAAAGATTGACGGCTAAATATGGGCATGGTATGATTTTGATACCTCTCCCTAACACGTGCGCAAGTACCTCAAGGAGTCAGCATGAAGCTGTTTGATACACACGCCCATATCGGGTTGTTGCAGGATGATAAGATGGAGCAGTTGCTCGCCGTCCAACGGGCCAAGGTCCGGGGGGTGCAGTACGTAGTCTCGATCACCAACAGCCTCAGCGACTTCGAACGCACCTACGCCAACTTGGAAAGTGCGTCGTCGGTCCTCCATGCTGTGGGAGTCTCTCCCACCGAAGCGGCCAATCCTGGCCGGGACTGGGATGAGCGGGTCATCGCCCACGCCCAGAGCAAACGTCGGATCGTCGCCATCGGAGAGACCGGCCTCGATTACTACCACATGTTCGGCGGTGACAAGGGCGTGCAGATCGAGCTGATGCTCCGCCACTTGGAGATCGCCCGCACCCTCGAACTGCCGGTGATCATCCATAACCGCAACGCCGGCGACGACCTCTTGGGCATCCTCAATGCACAACTGCCACCCAAGGGGGGAATCCTCCACTGCTACACCGAGGACTGGGCCTTCGCCAAGAAGGCGTTGAACCTCGACCTCAGCTTCTCCTTCGCCGGAAACCTCACCTTCCGCACCAGCCGGGCGCTCCACGAGGTCGCCGCCCGCCTGCCCATCGAGCGCATCCTCATCGAAAGCGAAGCCCCCTTCATGACCCCCTTTGCCTACAAAGGGGAGCGAAACAAGATCCACTACCTCGTCGAAACTGCACATACCCTTGCCGAACTGCGCCAGGCCCCCCTTGAGGAGATTACCCAAGCACTCTATGCTAACAGCCTCAGGGCATTCGGCCTTGATGCAGAACCATGAATGACGAACTCTACCACCCTGTGACCATCGGCAACCTCACCATCGCGGGCAATGTTTTCCTCGCCCCGCTCGCCGGCTACACCGACGTACCCTTCCGTACACTCGCCAAGGAGGGGGGAGCAGACCTCACCTTCACCGAGATGGTCAGCGTCGAGGGCTTGAGCCGGGAGGGGGAGAAGACGATGACCCTCTTGGAGCGTTCACCGCTTGAGCTCCAGTATGGGGTCCAGCTCTTTCTCTACAGCACCGACTCCTTGCCTCAAGCCCTCGATATGCTCGCCCCGTTCTCCCCCGACTTGATCGATATCAACTGTGGCTGTCCGGTGCCCAAGGTCACAAAGACCGGGGCAGGGTCGGCGATGATGAGCAACCCCGCCCTCATCACCAAGGCGGTGAGGATCATCAAGGACCGCACCGGGTTGCCGGTCTCGGTGAAGCTGCGCATCGGGTGGGACCAACAGAGGCGCAACTACCTCACCTTCAGCCAGGCTGCCCTCGACGGAGGGGCCGACATGCTCACCCTCCATGCCCGCACCCGCAGCCAGGGCTACGCCCCCTCTGCCGAATGGGGGACGCTTGCCACCCTCAAGCGCTACACCGTCGAGGGCGGCTACGCGGTCCCGATCTTCGGCTCGGGCGACCTCTTTGCACCCATCGATGCCAAGCGGATGCTCCAGGAGACGGGCATCGACGGGGTGATGTTTGCCCGCGGGGCCATCGGAAATCCCACCATCTTCTCCCAGGCGAAGGCCATCCTCCAAGGCCAGGAGCCGCTACCACCCTCACACACCGAGATCCGGACCCAGATCATGCACCACCTCGACCTGATGATCGCCCACTACGGCGAGGAGGCGGCGTGCAAGGCGATGCGCAAGCATGCCGCCGCCTATTTGAAGGGAATCGCCAGAAGCGCCGCCATCAAGCAGGCGCTGGTGCAGGCGCTCAAGCGTGAAGAGTATCGGGTGGCCCTTGTTGACCTGTGAAGCGCTAAAATGATAGCGTTATCCCACGAGAGAAGATAAGGACACGCCATGAATGTATTAGTGTTGGGCTCAGGGGCAAAGGACCACGCCATCACCTGGTGGTTCTCCCAAAGCCGCTTGATCGACGGCCTCTTCGTTGCCCCGGGCAACATCGGCACACAATATATCGCAACGAACCTTGCCATCGACCCCTCCGATCCAAAGCAGGTCCATGAGGCATGCTTGGCACATGGGATCGACTACGTCTTCATCGGGACTGAGAACCCCCTCTTCACCGGGGTCATCGACTACCTCAACGAGCGAGGCATCGAGACCTTCGGCGCCCCGATGAGGGCACTGAAACTCGAGGGGGACCGAAACTTCTCCCGGATGTTCACCGACCGGCACAACATCCCCACCCCATCCCACGTCCTCTTCAACGACGATGGGAAGCTCAGCGAGTACCTCAAAGCCCACAGCGGCCAGCGTTTCGTCGTCAAGAGCAACGCCATAGCCCCAAGCCGAGTGATGCTCGACTCATCCGACTACGATGCGCTCTTGGCCTTCTCCCGCTCGATCCTCACCACCGGTCCCATCATCCTTGAGGAGCACCTCGAGGGTCTTCCCATCACTGTCACCCTGCTGTTGGACAACAAGGGGTACCTCGCCCTCCCCACTTGCAGTGACTACATGAAGAGTGAGAGCGGAGGCCTACCTACCGGGGGCATGGGGTCGATTTGCCCCGTGCCGTTGCAGAGGGAGGTCACCGACGCGCTCTTTGAGACAATCATTGAACCGACGCTCTTCGGCCTGAAGGCAGAGCGGATGGCCTATAAGGGGGTGCTGACAATCAGCGTCATCATCACCAAACATGGCCCGATCCTCGTCGACTATCACGTGCGTTTCAACGATCCCGCCGCCCAAGCGTTCGTTCCCCTCATCAAGACCGACATCGTGGAGATCCTCACCGCCATGCAGAGCGACACCCTCAGCAGCCTGAGGCTTGAGGTCTCCACCAGCAGCGCGGTGGCACTGGTAGTGGCCAGCGAAGGGTATCCGGTCAAGCCAATCGTCGGCAAGGCCCTCGATCCACTTCCCGCTCCGCTCCTCCTCAACGCCTTCGAGGCTGCCCCACGCTACTTCTTCGGTGGTGTCCAGCAGATCGGCGGCTTGGCAGAGACCACTGGAGGCCGATGCGTCACGGTCGTGGGCATCGGCTACAACATCATGAACGCCAACAAGAACGCCTACAAAGGGGTCACCCACGTGCACTTCGAGGGAGCCTGGTACCGCCCGGACATCGGGGACAAATTCTTCG
>JALOBD010000108.1 GCA_023228445.1 Sphaerochaeta sp.
TCACATCGACATCGCAAACCAACGCATGCCAGCTGAGCGGTTCGCCGTTGCGCTCAACCGGATACTCCCCCCTGATATCAGGATCCTTGAGAGCAGTGAGGTCGACGACACCTTCCACGCCCGCTTCACCACGATGGCGCGCACCTATCGCTACTACTACAAGCGCCACCGCGACCTGACTGCGTTCGATTCCACGCTGGTGGCCACGGTCAAGGAGTTTCCACCCAAGGACCTCTTGGACGCCTATGCCAAGATCCTTGAAGGAACCCACGACTTCACCACCTTCACCGCCAGCGGTGATCTCTGCCCGAGCAAATTCCGCGATATCTATGAGTCGTACTGGCACCTTGGGAGGGACCAGTGGGGATTGGAGGTGCTCAGCTACACGATCACGGGCAACGCCTTCCTCTACAAGATGGTCCGCTCGCTCGTCGGTACAATGATGCAGTGCGCCCACGAGGGGGTGGCAAGTGAGGAGTTTCGTGCCCGCTTGGATGCAAAGGACCGCAGCGGCGCCGGGCGCACCGCCAGCGCCACCGGCCTCTACCTCTACCGGATCAGCTATGACGAGGAGGAGTACGCCTGGTTTGAGGAGGAATTGGATGGGTAAGGATTCGATGAAGAGAGAAGAGCTGAGGGAGAGCCTGGGTGCCTACCTCGATCTCATTGATGAGGCTGAGGCAGTAATCGCATCCACAACGTATCAACCCAAGGAGCACGATCTTTCAACAATCATCGACGTGTTGGCTCCGCCACCGCTCGACCTCGACTCCATCGAAGGGGCGAACCTCAGGGTGCTCCAGGCGATGGTCGAGTCGTGTACCAAGTGCCGTCTGTACGAGGGACGGACGATGACGGTTTTCGGTGAGGGGTCGGTCCCTGCACGGGTGATGGTCATCGGTGAAGGACCGGGAGCGGAGGAGGACCGAAGCGGCCGCCCCTTCGTCGGCAGGGCCGGCGAGTACCTGGATACCTGGCTCAAGAGCATCCACCTCGAGCGGGGCAAGGGGGTTTACATCGCCAACATCGTCAAGTGTCGACCACCGAACAACCGTGACCCGCAAAACGACGAACGGGCGGCGTGCATGCCCTACCTCAAGCGCCAGATCCAACTGGTGAAACCCCAACTGATCCTCCTCTTGGGGCGGACGGCCGCCCAAGTACTGCTGGAAACCGATGAGGGGGTGGGTGCGCTGCGTGGACGGTACCATCGCTATGAAGGCATCCCCACTGTGGTGACCTACCACCCGGCGGCAGTGCTGCGCAACACCGATACGCTTCGTCGCCCGGTGTGGGAGGACTTGAAACGGGTAGCCGCATTCCTGGGCATCGACCTCGGACGGAGGTCGTGATGGGAGGCTACGCACAGCTGCTCTTCGACCTTCCGCTGCCCGGTCCCTACACCTACGCCATTGGTGAGAAGCTCAAGGAGGCGGTGGCTGTCGGCAAGCGGGTGAGTGTCCCCTTCGGACAACGCACGATGACGGGCTTTGTCATCGCCCTCACCGATGAGGTGAGTGGCGACTTTACCATCCGGGAGATCGGACGGGTCATCGACAAGGAGGCGGTCTTTGGCGATCAGACCATCGCCCTTGCCCGCTGGATGGCCGACTTCTACCTCTGCAGCCACGGCCAGGCGCTCTCGCTGATGATTCCCACCGGACGGGCCGAGAGCAAGATCCCGGTCCTCGATTTTGCCGATGAGGTGAGCGTTGAACCGATCGAGGCCCTCAGTGATGAACAACAGTCGGCCATCGATGCGATCTTAGGGGCAGAGCAGATGATGTACTACCTCTACGGCGTGACGGGCAGCGGCAAGAGCGAGGTGTACCTGCGCTCAGCCGAGGCGGTCATCGAGGGGGGACGGTCGGTCATCTACCTGGTGCCGGAGATCACGCTGACCCACCAGCTCTCTCGGATGGTCAGTGCCCGGTTTGACGGCAAGGTGGCGATCCTCCACTCGGCGTTGACGCCGAGCCAGCGGCTGAAGGAGTGGAAGAAGATCCAAAGCGGAGAAGCACGCCTGGCCATCGGGGCACGCAGCGCAATCTTCGCCCCCTTTGATGACCTGGGCTTGATCATCATCGACGAGGAGCATGAGAACAGCTACAAGAGCGGCTCCACCCCCCGCTATCACGCCCGCCAGGTTGCCCAGTACCGCGCCCAGAGCGAAGGGGCGACATTGGTCATGGGAAGTGCCACCCCGTCCCTTGAGGCCTATCGGTTGATGAAAGGGGGAGAGCAAATCAAGGCGCTGCGCCTTCACAAGCGGGTAGCCGGAGGAGTGTTGCCCACCGTTGAGGTCGTCGATATGAGCTTTGAGCGGCACATGATCAGCCGCCGACTGGACCAGGGCATCCGCCACACACTCGAGCGTGGGCGTCAGGCCATCCTCTTTCTCAACCGACGAGGCTTCTCCTACTTCTTCCACTGTAACAGCTGTGGCTTTGAGTTGCTCTGCCCCCACTGCGCTGTCTCGTTGACCTACCACAAGCGCACCTCCTCCATGGTCTGCCACTACTGTGGGTACAAGGGCCGCCCGGTCAACGTCTGTCCTGCGTGTAAGTCGGTGGATGTCTCCTACTCGGGGTTCGGCACCGAGATGGTGGAGCAGGAGATCCGCAGCCTCTATCCCACCGCCCGTATCGAGCGGTTGGACACCGACAGCGCCCAGCAGAAGGGTCACCTGAGGTCGGTCATCGATGACTTTCGTGAGGGGAGGATCGATATCCTCCTCGGCACCCAGATGGTGGCCAAGGGGCTGAACTTTCCCCTCGTCGACCTAGTGGGTATCATCAACGCCGACAGCGGGCTCAACATCCCCGACTTTCGTAGCCAGGAACGGACCTTCAGCCTCTTGGTGCAGGTCTCCGGGCGGGCCGGCAGGTATAGCAGCGAGGGGCGGGTCATCATCCAGACGCACCACCCCGAGAACCCCGCCATCGCCTATGCACTGGCGGGGGACACCGACGGCTTCTATGAGAGTGAGCTGGCCGTACGGCAGGAGACGGGGTTTCCGCCCTTCTCCCGCCTCGCCAACCTGGTCATCCGCGGCCGCAACCGTTCAGTGGTCGAGGAAGCGACCGGTCTCTTGGAGCGTCGGCTGAACGCTGCTGCCAAGGCCTTGGGGGTGGAGGTGCTGGTGGCCAGCGAGTGCCCGCTGGAGAAGATTGCCTCCAATTGGCGTTTCCATATCCTCCTCTCATCGCAGCAGGGTGGTGCGGTGCACCGCCTGCTACGCCATGTGTTGGCGGGCTATCAACTGCCCTCATCGCTCTATCTGGAAATCGACCTCGATCCCCTGCAACTGCTCTAGCCAACATTGACGATGACAGTCGGCCTTTGGTATAGTTTGCTTGCCATGTTAGATATATATACCCTTGGGGATGAAATACTGAGAGAACGGTGCAAACCCGTCAAAACCTTTGATTCGTCGCTCTCTACGCTCATCGATGCGATGTACACCACGATGGTCGAGGCAAACGGGGTCGGCCTTGCCGCCCCACAGGTCGGGGCCGACATCCGTCTCTTCGTCGTGGATGTGCCCGACTTCGGCAAGAGAGCCTTCATCAATCCACAGATCATCGAGACATCGATGGAGCTCAGTTGCATGGAGGAGGGGTGTCTCTCCATCCCGGGCCTCTTCCATGATGTCGAGCGGCCCGCCTCCGTTGTCGTGCAGGCGCAAGATCCGAATGGGAAGGTCTTCACCGTGAAGGCCGATGGCTTGCTTGCCCGCGTCATCCAACATGAGAACGACCACCTCAATGGGGTGCTCTTCATCGACCGCCTTGACACAGTCGAGCAGGAGAAGATGCAGAAGGCCTGGCAGAAGCGTGCCAAGCGGAGACAGTCGGGGTGAGGATTCTCTTTGCCGGCACACCAGCCATTGCTGTTCCCACCCTCAGTGCGGTGGCCCGTCACTTCCGTGTCGCCGCTGTACTTACCAACACCGATAAACCCGGCCCACGAGGACGGGCCCTCGTTCCTCCCCCCATCAAGGAGGAGGCACTTCGCCTCGGCCTTGATGTCTTGCAGTTCGACCGACTGGGCAAGGACGCCCGCGAGGCGGTAGCCCGATACGAGTGCGATACGTTGCTCTGTTTTGCCTATGGGCGGATCTTCGGGCCGAAATTCCTCTCCCTCTTTGGCGGAGAGCGGCTGAACATCCACCCCTCGCTGCTGCCGGCCCTCCGTGGGCCGAGTCCGATCCAGGGGGCGATCCTCTCAGGTCTCACACAGAGCGGGGTTTCAATCCAGCGCCTCGCAGCCGAGATGGACAGTGGCGATCTTCTGGCGACCGTCACCTTCGACCTGGAGGGTGATGAGACCACCGCCTCGTTGACCGAAAGAGTGGGCCAGATCAGTGCCCCGCTTGCCGTAGAGGCGCTCTCGCTCATCGAGGAGGGGAGGGCGGTCTTCACCCCCCAAACAGGAGCGGCTACCTACACCGCGCTCATCAATGCCTCGATGGCGAACCTCGACTTCAACCAACGTGCCAAACAACTCCATGCCCAGATTCGGGCGATGGTACCGTGGCCGAAGGCAGAAACCACCTTCGCTGGCCAACGCCTCTTCATCACCGGCGTGTATGGGTCTATGGCGGAGGCGGGGGCCGACCCCGTGCCCGCCGGAACGTCCGTAGGTACGGTCGTTTCCAAGGACAAGGGCAAGGGCATCGGCATCGCCACCGCCGACGGCATCCTCTGGGTGACAACCCTCCAGCTGGAGAAGCGCAAGGAGCTTGATGCGCTCTCCTTTCTCAACGGGAACCGACATCTGCTGGGTAGCAGGCTGGGCTAGCCTATGAGAAGAGGCCTCGCCCTTCTGCTGCTCTTGCTCTTGCTCTCCTCCTCCCTGCCTGCCAAAGTGGCGCTGGTGCTCTCCGGTGGAGGGGCACGAGGCCTCGCCCATATCGCAATCATCGAAGCGGTGGAAGGTGCCGGCATTCCCATTGACTTGGTGGTGGGGACCAGCATGGGGGCGTTGGTCGGTGGGCTGTACAGCGCCGGCTACACCCCTGCTGAAATCCGTCGCGTGATCGATGAGACCGACCTCTTCAGCCTCTTCATCCAAAGTCCGCTGGTGGCAGGACGCTCGCAAAACAAGGCCTTCTCCTCCTCCTACGAGCACACCTTCTCCTTGGGGTTCACCGACAGTGGCATTGGCGATGCTCCTGCGATCATCGGAGACCAACGGATCCTGGAACTGTTGGGCTTCCTCTTTGCCAAGTACCCCGATACCATCGACTTCGATGATTTGCCCATCCCTTTTCGGGCTGTTTCGACTGATGTGGTCACCGCTGATGCGGTCATCCATGACCGGGGCTCGCTCTCTCGGGCGATCCGTTCCTCCATCGCCATCCCGATTGTGTTCTCACCGTTTCCCTCCGGTGATGGGAGGCTGTTGCTCGATGGCGGGTTGGTCGACAACTTGCCCATCCTGGTCGCCCGCGAGCTCGGCGCTGACTATGTCATCGCCAGCGACGTGAATGACGAATTGATCGAGGACCTGAGCCAACTGGAGAGCCTGTCGGCAATCGCGATGCAGACGGTGACCCTGGCCACCCGCAACAAGGCAATCTCCCAGCATGATCGAGCTGACGTGCTCTTCCGTATCCCGCTCAAGGAGTTCAATGCGCTGGACTTCGCCTCCTATCCGGTAATCATCGAACGGGGTGCAACGGTGGCAGCACGCCAGCAAGATGAGCTGGAGGGTCTGGCAGAACAGATCACAGAGCGGGTCACCATCGATCCCGATCGGGTCGGCCCCTATCGCTTGATGGCCGATCCGGTCATCCGTTCGGTACGGATCGTCGACCTCTCGACACACCGCCTCCGCAGACAGGTGGAGGCCTCCACCTTCAATACGTTCATCGGAAGACGCCTTGATGAGAAGACAGCGCGGGAACTGAACCTGCTGCTCAGGGAGCTGAGGATCACCAAGGGCCTGTCGACCCTCACCTATGAGATGGGTGAGGAGGGCACGCTCGTCATCCTCCAACGAGGCTTCAGGCGTTCCAATGGGCAGATCAACATGGGCTTTACCAGCGATGCCGGCTTCTCCAACGCGTTGGTCTCCACGGGGAGCTGGTTTCGTGCCGACGCCTTCCTTGATGCCTCCATCGAGGAGGTCTTCACCTCACCGCTGACGATGTCCATCAGCGCCCAACTGGGAACGCAGAGCCTCATGCAGGTGGGCATCAGCTACCCCTTCTCCGTCTCCCATTGGGGGACGGTGGATGTCGACTTCACCTTTGCCTACCGTGTCGGTGGGCTGACTGCCCTCTCTGCTGCGATCAACGGGAAGCGCAGCGCTCCCCTCGATCGCCAGATCGCTCCGACGGTGGGCATCGAGGCAACGCTCGGCGATCATACCTGGCTGCGCCTCGACGGATACTACAACCTTGCGTTTTTGCACAACACCATCTACGAGCCGAAGGTGCTCTCCTTCGGGGGCTTTGTTGGCTCGATGCTCTACAACACGCTGGAGAATCGCTTCTCCTCACGGGGAATGCGCCTTGACTTCTTGGCCTCGATCGGCCTCTCCGACCGCCTGGAGTGGTCGGTTCGCTTCGCCTTCCAGCACAATATCGCCATCGCCGTCGACGACAGCTTCCGCTACGATCTCTCCGTCTCGATCCTGCGTATGCCCTACCCGCTGCTCGACAGCTACGCTGAGATCGGCTCCATCGATGGAATTCCAGGGTATAGCCCCCTCACCCTGCGCCGTGACAGCGCCACCGCAGGGGTGGTGTGGCAGCATCGCTTGGTGGAGGTGCTCGGCTACCCCACCTACGCGCGGCTGGCGGTGCGAGGCGGGATCTTCGACACATACGATCCGTATGGTGGGGCCAAGCCCGATGTGAGCACCATCTTTTTCGAGCCTGACTGGGATCTTGGCTTCGCCCTTGCCGCCGGCCTGGATGCCCCGATCGGGGAGGTGATCCTCTCCTTCGGTATCTCGGTGAAGGGGCGGATGACCTTTGCGATAGGAATCCATTGAACACGCGTTACATTTGACGCCGATGGTTGTTTACCCCGTAGGGGACGACAGGTATGGGGAGTATTTTTGTTGCTATCTGTTGCGCAATGTGCGAGACTGCAAGTGATGATGTACCGACCTCGATTGCCGGGTGGTCTCGCCTGACAGGAGGGGCGCATACATGAGAAGACGCTTGCCGTTGCAAGGGTGGATTCGTCGGTTGGGGATTGCGTTGACTACGGTCGTGGTCATCTTGATTCTACTCTTTTCGTTCATGCCGTCCGAATCCGCGCCGAAGATTTCGTGGATCCCGTTTGCCGACAAGGGAGCTCATCTGCTCGCCTACGCAGCCTACGGGTTTGCATCGTTTCTTGCGACCCTTGAAATTCCCGGCTCCACTGCTCGACGTCAGCGGCGCGCGGATTCGGCCTTGCACATCTCGTCGTGGGCCGGACGGTCGATCATCATCAGCCTGGTGACAGGCACGATCCTTGGGGCGA
>JALOBD010000109.1 GCA_023228445.1 Sphaerochaeta sp.
CCCTACTACGAGCGGGTCCTCGCCCAGCAGCGCGATGGCATCGTGCAGGACTACGCAACACTCAAGACGTCCTCGACGCACTACAGTGGCGTGTTCTACAACAACAGCATCGCGATGATGAACATGGGCTCGTGGTTCATCCCCACCTTGATCAAGGAGATCGCCGACGGCAAGACCGAGGTCAAGAACTGGGGTATCGTCAAGTACCCCCACGCCCCCGGTGTAGCCCCTGGCACAACGCTCGGTACGATCACGTCCCTTGGGGTGAGCAACGCCTCGAAGAAGAAGGATGCCGCCTTCGACTTCGTCAAGTTCGTCTGCGGTTCTGAAGGAGCCCAGATCGTAGCGGCAACCGGCACCAGCCCGGCCATGGTCAACGACCAGGTCGCCGCGGTCATCGCCTCTCTTCCCGGCTTCCCCTCCGACCCGGGTAGCAAGGAAGCACTGCACACGGCAAAGAGCTATATCGAGATGCCGCTGCACGAGAAGGCGGGCGAGATTGAAATCGTGCTCAACCAAGTGCATGATGAGATCATGACCAACAACATCAGCGTCGATGCAGGCATCGTGAAGATGAACGATCAGATCCAGAAGATTCTCGCACGGTAACAACGTTTCTGAATCACGGTGCAGAAGAATACCTTCTGCACCGTGATTGCATCAGGGGAGGGCTCATGCCATCGAACAAGGCAGCGGTGAAAAAACAGCTGGTCGCCTATAGCTTCATAGCGCCGAACTTCATCGGCTTTGCCGTTTTCACACTCGTACCGATTGTGTTTGCCTTCGTGTTGGCGCTCCTCCACTGGGATGGAGCCAATCCCATCAGGTGGGCGGGTTTTGCCAACTTTGCCGCCCTCTTCGATGACGACCAATTCAAAGCGGCGTTGAAGAACACCATCGTCTACACCGGGGGTACCGTACCCCTGACGCTGGTCGGCAGTCTCTTGCTCGCTGTCATCCTCAATAAGAAAATCCGTGGACGCAACTTCTTTCGAACGGTGAGCTTCTTTCCCTACGTTGCCTCCCTCGTCGCTGTGGCTGCGGTATGGAACATGATGTTCAACCCGACCAAGGGGCCGGTGAACATGTTCCTTCAGGCGCTGGGAGTGGAGAACGTACCCGGCTGGGCGGCCGACCGACATTGGGCGATGCCGACGATCATCTTCTTCAGTGTCTGGAAGTATGTCGGCTACTATATGATCATCTATCTCGCCGGGTTGCAGAACATCAGTGCCGAGCTGTACGAGGCCGCCGACCTCGACGGGGCGAACGGCTGGCAGAAGTTCCGCTATATCACAGTCCCCCAGCTCAGCGCCACCACCTTCTTCGTCTTGGTGATGCTGACGATCCAGTGCTTCAAGGTCTACGACATCGTCTACATGGTCACCCAAGGGGGGCCCGGCACCGCGACACTGGTGCTCGTCTATGATATCTACAACAAAGCGTTCATCAGCTGGAGGCTCGGTTCAGCGAGCGCGGTGGCCATGGTGCTCTTCCTTCTGGTCATGACCGTCACCTTGATCCAATTCAAGGGCGAACAGCGGTTGCGGTAGGAGGGGCGGATGTTGGTACGATCACACACACAGAAATTGAAGAAGGGTGTACTGTACTTCTTGCTCGTCCTCTCGGCTCTGATCATGCTGATGCCGTTCGTCTGGATGATGAGCGCATCGCTGAAGCTCGACAAGGACGTCTTCGGCTTCCCCATCGTCTGGATCCCAACCCACCCACGATGGCAGAACTACCAGGATATCTGGACGACGATTCCGCTGGGTCGGTTCATCACCAATACCACAAAGCTCACCGTCATCGTCACCTTCCTGCAGCTGCTCACCTCATCGTTTGCCGCCTACGCGTTCGCCAAGCTGGAGTTCAAGGGACGCAATGCGCTCTTTCTTGGCTATGTGGCGACCATAGCGATGCCGTGGCAGGTCTACATGGTCCCGCAGTTCATGATGATGCGCTCCTTTGGACTGAACAATACCCACTTGGCGATCATCTGTCTGCAGGCATTCAGCGCATTCGGGGTCTTCTTGATGCGGCAGTTCTATATGGGAATTCCCGATGAGCTGTGCGAAGCGGCACGGATCGACGGGATGAGCGAGTATAAGATCTGGGCGCTCATCATGTTGCCGCTCTCCAAACCAGCGCTCTCAACGTTGACGATCTTCACCTTCGTCAATACGTGGAACGACTTCCTCGGCCCGCTGCTCTATTTGACGAAGATGGAGCTCAAGACGGTCCAGATCGGCCTGAGGATGTTCATCAGCCAGTACTCGAGCGAGTACGGTTTGATCATGGCAGCCAGTGTGGTCGCCCTCGTGCCGGTGCTCATCGTCTTCTTGGCGTTGCAGAAGTTCTTCGTCCAAGGGGTGGCCACCGCGGGCCTCAAGGGGTAGGAGATGACAAGATCAGAGTATTTCAAGACCAATAGAATCCGTTTCATCGATGACCGTGATGCCATCGCCGGCTATGTTACCCAGCACGCAACGGCGGACCTTGAGCACGTCATCCAGGTTGCCGATGACGTGGTGGATCAGTCGTTTCTCTTCAACCTCCGCTGGGATATGGAGCAGACCCATGAGCCGGTGGTCTTCGATGGGGAAATCGACTGGCTCTGCCAGCCGGGCGATGACAGTGAGTGGGTCTTTGCCTTCAATCGGATGCGCTACTGGATCTGCCTCGGCCAGGCGTATGCCCATAGCGGTGATGAGCGGTATGCGCAAACCTTCGCAGATCAACTGTGCCATTGGATAGAGACCGTCAGGCGCGATGATCCCTCATGCGCCAAAGCGTGGCGATCGATTGAGGCGGGCCTGAGGATGGAGTACTGGACGAAGGCGATGCAGTACTTCAGCGATAGCCCTGCTATCACCGACGAGGTGCTCGCCTGCTACCTCGTATCCATCGCCGACCATGCAGAGTTCCTCTACTCGGTGTGGGGCAGCTACCATTTGATGAGCAACTGGGGGGTGTTGGAGAACCACGGCCTCTTCTTGGCCTCGCTGGCCATGAGCGACAGCGCCTTGAGCCGACGGTATACAGAGGAGGCGCTGAGGCGCTTGGCCCTCCAGATCGAGATCCAGGTCTACGACGATGGGATGCAGTGGGAGCAGTCGCCGATGTACCACAATGAGGTGACCCACTGCTACCTCGATGTGGTCCTGCTCTCCAGGCGTCTTGGCCTACAGGTGCCACCCATCATAGAAGAGAAGACCCACCTGATGTGCCGCGCTGCCATGATGTGGCAAAAACCCGATGGCACCCAGCCGACGATGGGTGACAGCGACCGCGTCGACCAGCGCGACATCATCACCAAGGCAGCCTACCTCTTTGCAGATGTTCAGCTGAAGGCAGCCGGGTATGAGCGGTTGGACTTCGATTCGGTCTGGGACCTTGGCCATCGCGCCATCGAGGCGTACGACCGGCTGCCCGAGGCCGAGAGTCTGCAAGGCCTCTCCGTCCTGGGTGAGAGCGGGAATGCGTTCTACCATCACGGTGGCCTCTATGTGCGTTTCCACTGTGGAACCCTCGGTGCCGGTCACGGACACAGTGACAAACTGCACCTCGATGTATATGCACATGGTGAAGACATCCTCATCGACCCGGGCCGGTACACCTACGTGGACAAACCGGAGCGCTACGAGTTCAAGGACAGCACAGCCCACAACACCACCACCGTCGACAATCTGAACTTCACCGTTTGCAAAGACAGCTGGGAGTGCTCCAAGCTCTCCGCCCCCATCGGCTTCAAGGCAGTTGAGAAGAACGGGCTTGTCGCCCTGCAGGGCAGCCACCAAGGGTACCTTGACCGCGGTGTCCTGCCGAGGCGGACCATCACGATCCTCGGCGAGGACTTGATTCTTGTCAGCGATGTCTTCATCGCCCAAGGCGAGCATCGCTACCAAAGCCATTGGCACTTCAACGATAGTGGAGAGGTACATACCACCGCCAACCGAACGCACTTCACCAGCGCGAAGAACCACGTCGAGCTCCTATCGGTCTCAAATCATCCGATCAAACCCATCATCAAGGAGACACGCCTGTCGAGGCGGTACAACGAGGCGGTGGAGAACAAGACCCTTGTCGTGCAGACCGAGAGCAACGGCTTCGCCTCGCTCCATACGGTGATCGCCATCAACAAAGCCGACTCGTTTGAGGCGGCCACGGTTGAGAAGATCCCCGTCTTCTCCAACTTCAAGGAGATCCAATTCAGCGACGACATGATCGAAGCGGTGAAGATACAACACAAAGAATCCGCCTTTCTGGTGGTGCTCGCCCACCAGGAGTGGGCCTCACCCACCGACACCTTCAACGCAGACGGATGTATCGGCTTCGGCTCCCTGGTGGTCTTCGACCTTACCAAGGGAGAGCGGGAGATCGGGACGCGATTGCTCTGTTGACTACACTGATGATGGTATCGCTCGCCTTGCGGTCGCAAGGCAGATGAACCTCAGCGTACTGTCTGAAAGGGCAGAGAGCCTTAGCATGGGGGAGTGCTTGATTATTCAAGGAGTGTGTTATACATTGTACGTACAGGAGGAGCTATGGGCACCGTTGCATTGAGACTGAACGACCGTGATGAAGAACTCATTAAGGAATATGCCAAAGCAAAGGATATCTCTGTTTCCAAGCTCTTCAGGGATGCCGTCCTGTCTCACATCGAAGACGATATCGATCTTGATCTCTATCGTACGGCTATGGAGGCTCACAGAAATGACCCCCATGCCATTTCCTTCGATGAGATGATGCGGGATCTGGGTGCGGATGAACACCAGCTATAACGTCGAGTTTGAGATATCCGCTCAGAAAACCTTGAAGAAGATGGACAGACACCAGGCCTTGCTCATCATGGGATGGATCAGCAAGAATCTCGTGGGGTGTTCCGATCCCCGTGCTCACGGGAAAGCGCTGGTCTCTGACCATAAAGGAAAGTGGCGGTATCGTATCGGGGATTACCGTGTGATCGCAGACATCAACGATGAGACAGTCACAGTCCTTGTGCTGGCGATAGGGCGTCGCCGGGAAATTTATAAAAGCATCAGCTGATAGACAGTAAGAATCCGTCTCCCTGGTGGTCTTCGACCGTGCCAAGGGTGAGAGGGAAATCAGGACGCGGTTGCTCTGTTGATTACACAGTAGATGTTCCTGCACCTGTAATCTCAAACACCATTCAAAAGTGCTTGGACTACTCCTATGTGAGGACCCTAGGGGCACATCATATCAGGATATGCAATACGATGATTGAACATCAATGCCATCTTTCATGGGTTGGTGGTTTCGAGCGAAAGCAACGATGTCACCCATGTGTTGAAGCACCGACACATGTTGCTGATGGTGGGAATGCCAATCTCCTGAGCTATTGTATTACCGTGTTGTATCTTCTTGTATTGGGGATAGATGCGTTGGATTCTTTTTGAAGGTGCATGTTCAGGGCGAGTGTTTATGAGTTCAGGATTATTATGATGAGCAAGTAAAATATCGTTGAGCTGCTGTAATCCTCCATGGAAATGTTTGCTAAAAATATTGATATCCGAAAAGAGGAGTGCTTCATACTCATGTATGGAGAAGTACGGTATGAATTTTCGTGCAAGTGAATGATTGGGGAAGCGTTGTGATAGTGCTGTCTTCGTATATTCAGACAAGGTCGAGAGGATTTCAAAGGGAGATAACGCCTTCCCACTATCGATGTTGTGGTGTAATTCTCTTATTCCCGGCCAATTCACATCAAGCCTAAAATAATCGAACATAGATGTGATGTAGACATCATTCCTCGTACGGAGGCACCTATGCACATCGTTTGTAAAGCGCTCGTAGGTTACATTGCCCCCTTTGTGTCCTGGTTTCCCGAGAATCCACGCATAGATAAAACACCCTCGTTCAGCAAGATATGGAGCGAGAACATGCCGGATGAAGGCCTGCTCCGCATGGCCCTCAACAATACAGTATACCTCACTCATGTGTCGGCTCTCCGTTGAGAATCCCCTTCTGCCAGAGCTCGCCAAGGCTGTATTCCTCAAGCCACAGGGAGATGTTTTTCCTATCCAACCTGGTGAAGGACGATGATCCCTGATGGCGGTCGCAGATAATGATGTCCTCAGCACCGAAGCAGCTGACCAGTTCGGGCGACTGGGTAGCCATGATGACTTGGGTGTCGTGTGCCCGCCCTTCGATCAACTCGGAGAGGATGGAGATCGCAAACGGGTGGAGGCCGAGCTCCGGCTCATCGATAATGATGGTGTCGCTCACCTTGGGTTGGAGCAATGCCACCGCGAGGCAGATGAACCTCAGCGTCCCGTCTGAAAGGGCCTGCGGTTGCATCGGGACATCGGTACCTTTCTGCCTCCACATCAGGCGCACCTTCTCCGCAGGTGTCGGTTCGAGAATGAAGTCATCAATGAACGGGGCGACCAGCCGGACGGCATTCAGAATCTCCCGATACGCCGAGGCAGACGCAGGGTTGTCTCTCAAAGAAAGCAGGAAGCTTGCGATGTTCGAACCATCAGATCGCAGATATGCCGTGTCATTGGCATCCTGGTGGAGCTTCATCGCTGCGAGGCGCCCCGTGTCATGGAAGTGATACATCTGCCAATTCTTTATGGATTCGTACACAAGAGATGCGGTGGAACAGCTGACGAAGAGTTCTCCCAAAAGACCGGGGGTGTAGCCATCGGGAGAGTGGAGGGTCTGCCATGTGTCGTCATGTGCCTCTTGGAGGTATTCGTCATCAATACGTAAGAGCCCCGCTTGGGTGGGCTTCAGTGAGAAACGATATCCATGTTTGCCGAAGTGCAACTCAATCGTAATGCTTGTGGACTTCGGTAATCCTTTATAGATGAAGTCCGAAGCCGTGCCGAAATCGAGGACGTATTTCTTCAAGTCGACATCAGAAAGAGCGGGGATCGGGAGCTTTGCATAGGCGCGAATAAGCCTGAATAACTCAAGGAAGTTGCTCTTTCCCGATCCATTGGCTCCAATCAAGAGATTGATGTTGGTGAGGGGAAATGAATCGAGCAGTTGGATCGACCGAAATCCCCCCACTGAAATTTTGTCCAATCGCGCCACGTTGAAGACTCCTGTTGCATCAAAGCCTACCATACTTGTCACCTCTCAACAATCCAAGGTGAAAGAGGGGGTGATTTGCTTCAATGAGAGATGATTCGGTC
>JALOBD010000197.1 GCA_023228445.1 Sphaerochaeta sp.
CCTCATCCTGCTTGCGATACTTGGCAACAAAGGTCTTGCACAGATTGGTGCATCGAATCATTACGTTCCGCGTATGGTCCATGAACACAGACTCCTCTCTACAACTCTCATGATATTTGCCAAAAGAAAGCCTACGATGGCGATGGCTACCATGCCAGTCAAAATCATCAGGGTATTGCCGGTTTGCATCCCCATGTTGATGATCCACCCTGCTCCCTCGTATGAGGAGATCATCTCTGCAGCCAGCACCGCCATCCAGCTTGTGGAGAGGGAGACCTGAAGGCCTGCGAAGATGTAGGGGGTGGCACTGGGTAGGATGATGCGAAAGAAGACCTGCACATCGTTTGCTCCCAACAACTGGGCGGCTTTGATCAGGGTTGGGTCCGCCTTGCTCGTCCCATCGTAGGAGTTGAGCACCACGTTGGCAAAGCCACCCATGAAGATGATGAAGTACTTGGTAGTCTCTCCAATACCGAACCAGAGAATCGCCATCGGAATCCACGCCAGGCCGGGGATCGGGCGAATGATATTGAAGAGTGGCCTGATGGCGGCGTTGATAGTCTTCGAATAGCCCATGGCCACTCCAACGATGATACCCGTCAGTGATGAGAGTCCAAAGCCGACGGCGACACGCCTGAGGCTATGCAGGGTGTGCATCCACAGCGTATATTTACCAATCTTCTGCGTCATTGAGACAAAGAAGTAGCGGAGCACTTCGATGGGAGTTGGAAAGAAGAGTGCTGCCGTGGTGGTCGTCGACGCCACGTGCCACAGCGCAAAGAAGCAGAAGATTGCAAAGGCGCCTACCATGAGGGGAAGAAAGCCAACTCTTGTCCTCATCTCCTACCTCCTGATGAACTTCTTCTCGAACCACTCGAGGGCGCCGGTCAAGATTGCCCCGACACCCGCAATAACGAGCATCCCGACGATGATGATGTCAGGCCGCCCGATGGTGCGGGCAATCTGGAGCATATACCCCAACCCCTTGGTTGCCGCGATCAGCTCGGCGGCAACCAGTGTCATCCACGCGACCCCCAAGCTGACCCTGAGGCCGGTGAAAATCATCGGCATCGCCGTCGGTATAGCCACTGTCCTGAGAATTTCAACGTTGCTTGCCCCAAAGGTCTTGGCTACGTTGATGTGGACCAGACTCGTCTGCTTGATTCCCGAATAGGCGTTGATGATGCATGGGATGACTGCCGAGACGAAGATTACCATCGCCTTGGCCTTCAACCCAATGCCCAATGTGAGCATCATGATCGGCACCCATCCAATGGGTGGAATCGGGCGTACCAGATCAAAGATCGGTTTGACGAACATATCCACCGGCTTGTACCAAGCCATCAGGATACCCAGTGGAATGCCGATGATCGCACCGAGCAAGTAGCCGGAGAGAGCGACCTGCAAGCTGGCGGCAATATGGACGAGTAGCGTAGAGCCATCAGGGCTCTTTTGAACCAGCTTGAGGAAAAAGGTCTTCACCGCCAGAATCGGACTTGGAAGCGCATACGCGGGAAACACGTGGAGTACATCGGTGATGACAATCCAGATGAGCAGGAAACATGTAAGCGAGAGTGCCGAAATGAGTGTGTAGTTCTCTTTCAGTTTCATGAAAACCCCATATGTCGATGGTGAGTCGGCGGCACCATGCCGCCGACATCCGCTCTGTGGTTACTGAAGTGCCGCCTTAAGAAACTCATCGGTGGTGTTGGCCACGACCTTGGCCACCCGGTCTTTGGCAAGCTTATCCTGGGAGACCATGAACTCTGCATAGGTCTTCTCATACTCACCCAGTACCAATGCTCTGGCATCAGCTGACGTGACAAACGGTTTGAGGTCACACTCTGCCTGAATGTCACTATCACTGGCTGCCCCCCCATTGTCATCATACCACTTCTTGACCATGGCAAACTTCTTGCCAGGATCTGCCTCCATCTCATCATTGACCGCGTAGAGGACCTTGAGGAAGGCAGGAAGGATAGCACGGATCTTGTCGTTTTTCAGCGCCTTGTCCGTCACGGTAATCTCCTCGTAGAGCTGGACACCCAACGATGCAAGGTCAGCGACCTTGACCATCGAGTCGTCGGTTTGGAAACAGTAGGGGGATACAAGAGCCGCAACATCTGCCGATCCAGCCTTGAACGCTTGGTAGCTTTGTGCAAAATCCATGTGAATGATGCTCACACTCTCCTCAGGAGCCCCGATGGCTTGGAGCCAATTGGTGATGGCAAGCTGGGCTGTGGTGCCGGTATTCTGCACGACCTTCAAGCCCTTGACCGTAGCAGGGGATCCAAGGACATCCGGATAGGCTGGGTTGTACCCCTTCACCGTTGCCATCGCCAGATTCTTCTTTGCCCACACCTCATTTCCTCCGGTCCCATTGATATGGCTGGCAATGACATGCGCATCAAAGTTTGCTACACCAAAGACAAACGCACCACCAATGGTTGCTACATCGTAGGAATCAGATGCGATGGCTTCATTCATCGGCGCTCCAGTCGGGAACATAATCGGCTTGATCTTGAACCCTGCCGCTTCATCGAGCTTGTTGTCAACGATGTAGCCAATCTGCGAAGAGATATAGAAGGGCATTACTGCTACCCGTAACTCAGGCAGCGCACCACTCTCCTTCTTCTCTGCACCACCTCCGGCGAAGAGCATTGAGGCAATCATCACGATCAAAACGATACTCAGCATCCGTTTCATAATTCCTCCCTTTGCTATGCACACGTGTGCATAGCACGATAAAAAGATGGTAAGCACAATGCTTACGTGTGCATTGAACCATTGAAATCGCCATCTGTCAAACATTATTTTGTTGTCTCACGGAGGATCAGGTGCGGTTTATACTCTTGGATGATAGAATTTTCCCCCTCCTCCTGGATTGATGCAATGAGGGTTTTACATGCGTGATGGGCCAGTTCCTTTACCGGCGCATGCACCGTGGAAAGCTGTGGGCGAAAGGAGGAAGCAAGCGGGATATCATCGGTTCCCAGCAGCTCGACATCCATTGGAACCGAGTACCCCAAACGGGTGAGGGCATTGATGGCCCCGAAGGCCATCATGTCGTTATATACGTAGATTGCGCTGTTTGAGACGATTGTCCCGCGATTGCCCATGATGGCTTCATAGCCGCCATTCATCGACATCTCGCCACTGAGCGTCTCCACCTCCCCCTCATACCCGCCTTCCTTGAGTCCTCGCAAGAATCCTCTCAGGCGCGGACCGTTGTCCACGCTCTCTCCCTCCAAACCCAAAAAGAGAATTCTATCAAAGGGATTGGAACCGAAGTGTCTGCCTGCCAGGTACCCCCCATGCTCTGTATTGATGTAAAACATGCTCTTCAGGGGCTGAAGGATGTTTTGCATGAAAATTGCGGTATAGGGGATTTTACCGTTGTCGAGGATCGCAATCTCGTCCTCACTGAGGTGTGGTCGAAGGATCAGGAACCCATCGGCCTTACGGATACGTACCATCCGCTCCAGGGGAGAGAGGTGGGATGTTGCATGTTGGCTGCTGTAGATAACCATAATATCGTATTCATACTGTGCCAGTTCAGTACTGATGACATCGTAGAGGTGAGTGAAGAAGATATTGGTACAGAGGTCGGTGAAGTAACGCGGCATGAGGATGGCAATGGTACCGGTCTTTTTGGTCTTCAAACTTTGGGCCTGACTATTGAGCATAAAGCCATACTCTTTGGCAAGTCGACGTATTTCCTCCTTGCGCTTCTCGGAAATCAGGGGACTGTCATTCATCACCCGAGAGATTGTTGAGGGAG
>JALOBD010000110.1 GCA_023228445.1 Sphaerochaeta sp.
CCGATGATGAAAGGACTGGAGTGTGTCTACCCGTACGAGGTCAATGACGCTGAGGAAGTGAAGGCGTTGATGAAGAAGTACGACCTTGCCATCTCGGCGGTGAACGTGAACGTCAAGGCGGAGCCGGAGTTCCGTAACGGTGGACTGACTTCGCCGGACAAGAAGATCCGGGACAAGGCGGTACGATTCATCAAGGAGGCCAAGGACTTTGCCGCAGCCATCGGTACCGACCAGGTGACGTGTTGTCCGCTGGGCGACGGGTATGAGTTCAACTTCCAGGCTGACTACTCCAAAAACTGGCAGTACCTGCTGGAGACCTTCGGTGAAGCTGCCGCCTACCGAAACGAGATCACGCTCTTCATCGAGTACAAGCCCAGTGAGACGAGGGGGACGTGCTTCTTGCCCAATGCAGCCAAGACGATCCTGCTGATCCAGCAGATCGGGCTCAAGGGCCTCGGCGTGACGCTTGATTTCGGTCACTCCATGTACGGCGGTGCCAACCCCGCCGAGGAGCTCTCCCTCATCCACGACAGTGGATTGCCGTACTACCTCCACATCAACGACAACGATGCGCGGTGGGACTGGGACTACTTTGCCGGCAGCAAGCACCTGCTCGCCTACGCAGAGTTCCTCTACTATGCAAAGAAGTACGGCTACACCGGGTATCTGACCAGCGATACCTCTCCCACGAGATGGGATATCAAAAAGACCTTCGAGATCAACAACCGGATCACGGACAAGCTCCTGAAGGTCCTCGATGCAATGATAGGCGACGGGTTCGGCGACCTCATTGAACGAGGGGACTACATGGAGACGTGGTTATTCATCGAAGAGCGGTTGTTCGGCCTGAAGTAAACGAGGAGGGTACATGCAGAGAAAAAAAATCATCATTGCCGTGGCACCGGTGGCCCATATGGAGAAGCAGGTACCGCCGCAGGTGACAAATCCTGTCGACCCGAAGAGGTTGGCAGCGGAGACGATCGCCTGCTGGAAGGCCGGCGCTTCGCTGGTCCACCTCCACGTCCGTGACGAAACAGGCAAACAAGTCGGGGACTTGGGTGTCTTCTCGCACACCATCGACATGATCAGGGCAGAGAGTGACATAATCATCCAAGGCTCCACCGGAGGTGTCTCGACACTCTCGCTGGAAGATCGTTCCAAGTCGGTGAATGAGCCGAGGGTGCAGATGGCCTCGCTCAACATGGGCTCGACGAACTTTGGTGACGGCGTCTACATCAACACCTGGGACGACATTCGCTACTGGGCAGTGAAGATGAAGAAGTTCGATGTCGCACCCGAGTTGGAGATCTTCGACCTCTCGATGATCAACACGATCGTGACCCTCGCAGAGGAGGGAGTGCTGGACCATCCACTGCACTTCAACTTCTCCCTCGGCTTCAAAGGCGCGTTGCCGGCTACCGCCGACAACCTGTTCAGGTTGAAGCAGGCCTTGCCGCCCGGCTCCTCCTGGAGCCTGCTCCACGAGGGGATGGAGGACTTCTCCCTCCTCGGTGTGGCCATCGGAAGCGGCGCCTCAGCCATCCGGGTAGGGTACGAGGACGGGTTTACCATCAGGGCCGGCAAGTATGCCACAAATGTCGAGCTGGTGACCCACGCCGCCATGCTCATCACAGCGATGGGGCATGAGGTTGCCACCGTGGAGGAAGCGCGCTCACTGTTACAAATCGCGAAGCGATAGGGAGAATCTGTGCTCGAAGAAACTATTTTTGGGACTTCCAATTGAACCTTCTCCCGTTTGGTACTACTATTATGCCCATGGAACCGATTTCCACCTTCTACGATGATTTGGGAACCAAGGCTTACAAACGGATCAAGGAGATGATTGTCAGCGGAGAGCTCAAGCCTGGGCAGAAGCTGTTGCAGGAGGAGATGGCAAATCTGTTGGGGGTCTCACGAACCCCACTGCTCCAGGCAATCGGGAAGCTTGAACGGGAGAACTTGGTCTTGACGATCCCTCGCCGGGGATCGCATGTCAGGCACTTCTCCGAGCAAGAGTTCCTCGATGTCTTTGATATCCGTGGACAGCTGGAACCGATGGGGGCCTACCAAGCCGCCAAACATATTGATGATGACGGGCTGGAGCTGCTTGCGAATCTGATCGAATGCCAACGACGGGCTGCCTCCCACAACAAAGCGCACGAGCTCCACGAGGCGGACAAGGAGTTCCACTTGGCGATCATGCGCAGCAGCGGCAACCACTTTCTCCATGATATCCTCAGAGCATACGCCAATGCCCTCTGTGATAGTGAACGACTGCTGAAAAGTCCGCAGCAACGGATAGACGAGCATGAGAATATACTCTCGGCACTGCGAGAGCACGATCCGCTGAGCGCACGGGAGCTGATGTACTATCATATAAACGGAGGTGCACGGGCCAAGCTGGAATCACTGCTGGGCAAGAAGGGCAAACAAGTCGATGACACAGAAGATTGAAAACAAAGCGTTGCGCGACTACATATACGAACAGATCCTCGATCTGATCGATCGGGGAGTTCTTCGTGTCGGGCAAAAGATCAACAAGAAAGAGCTTGGCAAACGTTTTGGGGTGAGCCAGACACCGATCAACGATGCGCTGAACAAGCTGGTCGGGGAGCGCTACATTGAAGTCCAGCCCCGCAAGGGGTACTTTATCCGAGAGTTTGGCACGGATGAGTTTTGCCAGATCTTTGAGATGCGCGCAGGCCTTGAGGGGATTGCGGCCCGCCTCTGCTGCGAGAACGCGAGCGAGGAGGAGTTGCACCGGCTCGTCACCTCCTTTGACGGCTTCACCCTCCCCCTCGATGAGGAGGAGATGAAGCGGTACTATGAGGTGGACCGGTGGTTTCACGAGAAGATCGTGCAGTACTCGGCCAACGCCTTCATCTATGATGCGCTCAAGACAACCGGCTTCCAGTCCCGCAGTTATCAGAAAGGCTTGGTCAGAGGTCCCGAGATCACGCTGCCCGAGCACATGATGATCATCGATGCATTGAAGGATCGTGATGGAGAGCGTGCCCAAAGGATGACGATCTTCCACCTCCTCAACAGCCGTGATGTCTTCAAGTTTCGGATGAACCAGCGCAACAATGTGAAACCGGAAAGACCGTGACACTGCGCTTGCGTCTCTTGTAGCATGGTATCCATCTTTCCAGGAGGCCTATCGATGAAGATTGCAGCGACGACGCTCTCTCCAAACCTTGGCATTGAGGCAAAGTTCTCCCTCTTTTGTGGAGATTTTGACACTCGAGTCGCCAAGATTGCCCACGCGGGCTTTGACGGGGTGGAGTTGCTTCCCCTCGACCCCCTGCATGTCGATGCGAGGGTGGTGTGCAAGACGCTGGACGCACACCGCCTCACGGTCGCTGCGATCGCCAGTGGGATCCAGGCCTCAGTCGGTGGTCTCACGCTGGTCAACGATGACCCTGACATCGAGCACGCTGCCCTCAAACGGATGTTCGGCCTCATCGATCTTGCCCAGGCATGCCGTGCGGGCGTAGTGACCCTCGGTTCTTTTCGAGGACGACTGAGCGGTCCTGCTGACGCAGGAGCCGAACGGCTCTGCCGTCTCCTTGGGCGAATCTGTGACTATGGGATGGAACGAGGGGTGACCATTGCACTCGAGCCGGTGAATCGGTATGAGGATGGATACCTCAATACGGCCAGCGACGTGGTCAGGATCATCGAGCGGGTCGGAAGAAAGAATCTGGGCATCCTCTTGGACACATTCCATATGAATATCGAGGAGGCGGACATCCTTGAGGTCGTCACGCGCTCCTCTTCACACATCGCCCACGTCCACATCGCCGACTCCAACCGGCTGAGCCCAGGCTCGGGCCACTTCGCCTTTGCCCCGCTGCTCACCCGCCTCCAGGAGTGCGGCTACACCGGATGGCTCAGTGCCGAACTGCTGGCACTGCCCACCGCAGATGAGGCGGGGGCGGCCACCGGATCTGCATTGAAGCACCTGCTCAAGGCCACAGCAGGATCTCCTGCCCCGTAAGAGCGCATCGAAGGCACCCCGCTACCCAAGGAGCTCGTGCGCTGCACCAACAATCCCGTCCACCGTGATGCCGTTCTTCTCCAAGAGCCGCTCATAGGGGGCGGACTCCCCGAACTGATCCTGTACCCCGATCCGTCTCATCCTCACGGTTCCGAACTCGCTGACAATCTCTGCCACCGCACTGCCCAAGCCGTTTATGATGGTATGGTCCTCCACCGTGATGATCCCCTTCGTCGCAGCAATTGAAGCGAGCACCGCCTCACGGTCGATCGGCTTGATGGTGTGCATATCCAACAAGCGCACCGAGATGGACCACTCCTCCAGCTGGGCAGCAGCCCTCCTGCAGAGGCCGAGCACCGCTCCCGTGCTGATGATTGTTATATCGGTCCCCTCGCTGTGGAGCACCGCCTTGCCGATTTCAAACTCGTCCTGGTCGTCATAGATGAATGGTACGGCATCCCGGGTGAAGCGAAGGTAGACCGGCCCGTCATACGCGGCGGCGGCTTTTACCAGCGCCTTCGTCGAAGCAAAATCTGCCGGTGCCACAACCGTCATGTTGGCCAGGGTGCGCAGCAGCCCCATATCCTCGATCCCCTGGTGGCTTGCCCCGTCGTTCGCCGGGGTGAGGCCGCCGTGGGAGCAGGCAATCTTCACATTCAGCTCAGGGTAACAGACCTCTTGGCGGATTTGCTCGAGCATCCGCATGCTGCCAAACACCGCGTATGTCGTGACAAAGGGGATCTTGCCACACGTGGCCAGACCAGCGGCCACACCACAGGCGTTCTGTTCGGCGATCCCCACGTTGATGTGTTGTTGGGGCAACTGCCGGGCAAACTCGACGGTCTTGCACGATCGCCCGATGTCACAGTCTATGACATAGATGCGGGAATCGTCTCTTCCCAGCTCCAAAATCGCCTCGCCATATGCATCACGGGTCGCCCTTCCTTGTATAGTGCTCATCTGCTCTCTCCTTCAATCTCGGCCATGGCGCGCGCAAACTCCTCGTCATTGGGGGCCTGGCCATGCCAGTTGGTGACATCTTCCATAAAGGAGACACCCTTGCCCTTCACCGTCTTGGCGACAATGGCGACGGGCAACCCGCTGTCGTTGTCCCGTATCCGATCAAAGACGGAGGTGATCTGGACCAGGTCATGCCCATCAATGACATGGGTCCAGAGGCCGAACGCGTTCAGCTTCGCCTCCAAATCCCCCAGTGGCATCACCACACTGCAGGTATCGTCATTTTGAATGTTGTTGTTGTCGATGATGACCACGAGGTTGTCGAGCTTGTACTTTGATGCAGTCTGCAGCGCCTCCCAAATCTGCCCCTCTTGCGTCTCCCCATCGCCTACCAGAGAGAAGACCCGGTACCCCTTTCCATCGCGCTTGCCCGCGATGGCCATGCCAACGGCAGTGGAGAGGCCCTGGCCCAACGACCCCGTGCTGATATCGATCCCCGGGCACCGCTTCATGTCGGGGTGCCCCTGCAACATCGACCCCTCCTTGCGCAGGGTATAGATCGTCTCATACGGAAAGTAGCCTCGCAGCGCCAAGGCCGAGTAGAGGACCGGGCACACATGGCCTTTGGAGAGGACAAAGCGGTCCCGGTCGGGCCAGCGGGGATCCTCTGGCTTGATGCGCAGCTCATGAAAGTAGAGCGTGGCTACGATTTCACTGGCTGACAGCGATCCGCCGGGATGTCCCGATTGGGCCGCGTGGATCATCGTCAAGAGCGTCTTTCGCAGCTCTTTGGTGGATGCTCGAAGCGAATCTATCAACGTATCGTCTACAAGTTCTTGTCTCATACAAACTCCTTACTCCTGGATATTCTGCAATCGAGACCCTCTCGCCGCCCGGATGGTGAAGAGAAGGGAGAACGTGATCCCCATCGGGATGAGGACAATCCCCGCATACTGGCGGATGCTGTACTGACCGCTGAGAAACACAAGCTCAAAGATGACGGTGACGATTGTCTCAAAGCAACAGATGATCGCCGCTATGGAACTCTCCACGTATTTGGCACCGAGGTTGAAGGCGTAGAAGGCACCGATGGAGGAGATGAAGACCAAGCCGGCCACTCCATACCACGCCGATGGATGGAATGAGAACTCATGGGGCCCGGTGAACAGGAGGAGGAGCGCGGTGATGACGGCTCCGGTGGTCATCGTATAGGTTGTGATGACGGCACTGGAGACGGGCAGGACCTCGGGGTGCTTGATGCTCGTCACATACCACCCGTAGAGCAACATGGAAGCAACGGAGAGCAGCACCCCCAGGGTGCTGATCCTCATATCGGACATGTCGAGGGTCATGACGATGCCGATGAAGATCACCACGTACCCGATCACATTGGTCAGGCGCAAACGCTCCCGCCCTTTGATGGCTGCGATGATCATCACCCAGGCGGGATAGCCGTAGAAGATCGCCTGCACCACCCCCATCGGCATCGTCTGGAATGCATAGAACTTGGCGACGATCACAAGGGTGAAGGGAAGGCCGACGTTCACGACAATCCGCAGCGCCGTCCTCGTGGGGGTCATCAGCTCCCGTGCCCTGCCCGTCAACAGTTGGAAGCTGATGAGGATCAGGGCTGCCCCACCGAAGCGGAGCAACACAAGCTCGAGGGGGAGCATCCCTCCGTCATATGAGATTCGTGTAAAGATTGGCATCAAACCATAGCCAACTGTCGCACTGAAAATCAGTATCAAACTTGTGGTCCGTTTCATATGTGCCATCATATACCAGATTCTTCATGTTGTCAGCATAAAATTAAATATTGTATACATAGTTTTTGCTAATTGAATTATTTTGACTTTTACTTTTGAATAATTTAGAATACTGAATACAATATAGTGAAGGAGCGTCGCATGATTACAAGAAAAATGGAACAACGCCTTCGCCTGGAAGCAGCCGATGTTCTGCATCAGACAGGCTTTCCCCTCACTGCGACCGAGCTTGAATCCATCGCGGTCGCAGATTTCGGCCTGAGCCATCCCTATGAGGAGGGGGCACAGATCCTCACCCTCTTTGCCACCGACCGCATAAGCGCCAAATTGATCGTGCTCCTTCCAAACCAGATCCTCCCCGAACATTGGCATCCCCCAGTCGGTGACGATCCTGGCA
>JALOBD010000112.1 GCA_023228445.1 Sphaerochaeta sp.
CACACTCCACCGAACAGTAGGCAAGGCGGAGGGTGACATCGGCGATGTTGATGCACCCCACCTGGTAGTGCTCCAAGAGGTGGCGCCTGAGCACCTCGGCGCTGCCCTTGGTCTTGAAGGCCATGAAGTAGCCGCTGTTGAAGGGGTGGGGTATGAGCAGGTCGTTGCCCTCATGCTTCTTCAACGCCGCTCTCAGTACATCATAGCGCCTCTTCATCTCATTGAACACCGCCTGCTTGTCCGCTGCATAGCGAGGCCCGTTCTGCATCGCCTCGACCAGTAGCGACTGGCCGGGTTTGTCGCAGTTGGAGACGGTGGAGCGGATGATGCCCAGCGTGCGTCGATTGAGAGCATCGAGGTGCTCGTCGGTGAGCGCCTTTGAGCCGTAGGTTACGAACCCGATGCGAAAGCCCCAGACCAGCTCCTCCTTCGTCGCCGCATCGCACTTGACGGCGAAGATATTCTGATGGGCATCACAGAGGGCCGCAAAGAGACTCTCCTTTGCCGTCTCCTCTTCAAAGAAGAGGCCAAAGTATGCGTCATCGGTGATGACCATGAGCTTGATCCCCTCCTCGGCCAGCGTGACCAGCGCAGTGACGATGGCCTGCATATCGGCCTTGCTCGGTGTATAGCCGGTAGGGTTGTTGGGAAAGTTCAAGAGCAGGCGCGCCCGACGCGAGGGAATCGAGCGCAGCGCGCTCACCATCGCCTCGACATTGAACCCTCCCGCTTCATTGTAGAGGGGGAAGCTCACCATCTCCCCTCCCTGTTGGTGGACGTAGATCAACTCGTAGTTGTCCCACGCCAGGTCGGGTACGACAAGGGTATCGCCTGCCTGGAAGAAGAGCATGGCGATGATCGAGAGGCCGTGGGTGAGTCCGGCGGTGACAATCGGCAAGCTGAAGCGCTTGCCGGCAAGCGATGGATTCTTCTTGACCATCTCCTCCTTCCACAAGGCCCTCAGGCGTGCATCTCCGCCACCGGGGGCGTAGGCGAAGATGTCTGCAGGCCGGAAGGAGGCGGTATCGAACTTATTGTAGATGTCGGAGAGGTGCATCGGCTGCCCGCCGCTGGTGGACATGCCCACCGTGGCGTTGAAGCGTTTTGCTTGTGACCCGGCCTCAGCGGCTTGGGCGACGATTCCCTTGGGAAAGAAAATCCTCCGCCCGATGTCACTCTGCATGACATCGACGATGGTCCCCTTCAACACTGCATTGAGTTCGACGGCTAATGGGTGCATGGCATATCCTCCTCACATACCCTTACTATATACATGGATTCTTAGGGAAAGTCACGTCAAAAGAGCTCTCCTTGCTCTTTTGCCAAATTTTTATCCTCTTTGTTGAGCAATGAGATAAAAGTCTCTTCATCAACGATGGTCACACCGTGCTCGAGGGCGCGCGCCCGCTTGCTCCCCCCACCCGCCCCGGCAAGCAGGTGGGTCGTCTTGGAGGTGACCGAACCGGTCGTCCGCCCGCCCCTCGCCTCCACCTCATCCATCGCCTTGGAGCGGGGGTTGAAGTGCTCGAAACTACCGGTGACGCACCATACCTGGCCGGCAAAACGCTGGTCATCACCCGTCTCGTGCCTGGCCTCCTCCATCGAGAGGCCCAGCTCGGCCAAGGATGCGATCCGACGCCGCATCGCCTCGTCGGTGAGCGAGGCGATGTACACCTCGGCGCTGCGCTCTCCGATCTGCTTGATGGAGACGAGGCGTTCGGTGTCGTTGGCATCGGCAACGGCGAGCAGCTTCTCCATCGAGTCGAGACCCGCCTCGATGAGCACCTGTGCCCCCTTCTTGCCCAGCTCGGGGATGCCGAGAGCGACGAGCACCGTGCGGAATGGGCGCGTCTTGCTCTCGTCGACCCCTGCCCTGATGAGGGCGATCTTCCGCTCCCCGAAGCCCGGCTGGCCGCCGAGGACCGCCTCGTAGTCGATGCGGTAGATGTCGTCAATGTCAGCGAGCACACCCAGTTCCATGAGGGTGGCGATGGTCTCCGGTCCAAAGTTCTCGATGTCCATGCCCCCCTTGCCGGCGAAGAACTCGATGCGCCCTCGCACTTGGGCCGGACAGTGGACGTTGGGGCAGAAGGTGTGTGCCCCACCCTTGACGAGGGCGGTATGACAGACCGGGCAGTGGGTGGGCACCTGCCAGATGGCAGCCCCCTCACCCTTCTCCAAGACCCGCTCTACCGCGGGAATCACATCACCGCGACGGGAGATCTCCACCGTATCGCCCACGCCGAGCTCGAGCATCGCGATGTAGTCCTGGTTGTGCAGCGTGACGTTGCTGATCGTCGAGCCGGCCAGTTGCACCGGCTTCAGGCGGGCCACCGGCGTGATCCGCCCGCTGCGCCCGACCTGTACGTCAATCCCTTCCACGACCGTCTCGGCCTGTGGGGACTCGAACTTGTATGCCATCGCCCAGCGGGGGTGGTGACCGGTGTAGCCCAGACGCTGGCGCGCCTCGATGGAGTTTACCTTGGCAACCAGCCCATCGATTTCATAGGCCAGACAACCACGTCGCCCCGTCTCCTCCTCGATGAAGGAGGCCAAATCCTCGAAGCTGGCACCAATGCCGGTGATGTTGGCCTGCTGCAACTCCGCCGCAGCGCGTTCTTTGTCACTGTGAAAGTAGGCGAGATTCTTGTTCAGAGGAAAGCCCCACCGCGCGAGCTGGCTGAGAATCTCGAGATGGGTCTCCCCCGATCCCTCCCAAAACCCCTCGTAGACGAAGATCTCAAGCGGAATCATGGCCACCTCGCGACTCTTGATGCGCCGGATGGTACCGGCAGCGAGGTTGCGTGGGTTGGCATAGGGGGTCTCCATCTGAGCGTTGAGCGATGCGAAGGAGGCTTTGGGCAGGTAGATCTCCCCGCGTACCGCCACCGCGACGGTGGTGGGAATCGACAGCGGCACGCTGGCGATGGTCTTCACGTTCTCCGTCACATCGTTGCCGACAAACCCATTGCCCCGGGTCACCGCCCGGTCGAGCAAGCCGTCTTCGTAGTAGAGGACAATCGAGATCCCGTCGATCTTCTCCTCGATGACGATGCCCACCTCGCTCTCCCCCTTCTTTTCAGTCTTCTCGATCCACTGCAACAGCTCGAAGGCGGTGTACGCCTTGTCCAGGGAGAGGACGGGGATGGTGTGTTCGCGTTCGGCAAGCGAGGTGTCCAGGTCACTGCCCACCCGCTGTGTCGGACTGTCTGCTCTCCGCAGTTCAGGGTGGGCGGCCTCCAGGGCGAGCAGGCGATCGAAGAGACGGTCGTACTCGAGGTCGCTGACCTGGCTGTGACCATCTACGTAGTAGGAGCGCTGGTACTCGGCCAAACGGGCGACCAGGTCCATGATCTCGGCATTGGCACTGTTCATGAGCCAATTGTATGCGTTTGGGCGAGCAGATTGCAAGAACCTACGCATTGCCTTGATCAGAAGTGCGTGGTATCGTTTGGACTACGAACGAGGTTCACAGTGACTGAGAAACGACCCCCCATCCCTCAGCTCGGCACGCTCACCGGCCTGATTGTCCGCACGACGGTCGAGCGCGGCAAGATACGCCATATCACGCTGCCGACGCTCGACAACCGCTTCACCGTGGTCGGCACGAGGGATATCGGGGGTACCAACCGCGTCAAGGCGTTGGTCAACTCCCTGCCACTCTTCACCTCTTCGACGGTCTCCTACAAGGGTCAGCCGGTATTGGCCATCTTTGGGCCGGACAGCGAATCCATCGAGTTGGCCGCCCGAGAGGTGGTCATCGAGTACGATGAGGACGAAGAGCAGAACGACCGGAGTGCCACCCCATACACCTGGGCCTTCGGTTCCCTGGAGGAGGCAAGCAGTGTCGAGGGGGTGCTGAGCATCGAGCGCACCTACCGCTACGGCGAGGTCGATACGGTGAACAACACCCTCAGCCGCATCACAGCCGAGCTCATTGGCGGAGACCTGCACATCACGCTGCCCACCCAGTGGCCGCACCACGTGCGCGAGACGGTGGCAGAGGTGACCGGACACCCCAAGAAGCGGATCAACATCCACTGCCAGAACTTCCACGCCCCCCACGATGAGATGCTCCTCACCCCGTCGCACCTGGGCGCCGTGGCAGCGCTGGGGGCGCTGAAGAGCGGGACAGAGGTCCAGATCTTCAGCGTCTTCTCAAGCCGTAGGCCGGATGTGAAGATCCATCGCAAGAGTTGGTATACCCCCGATGGACGGGTCCATGGAGAGCGGATCGAAGCTGAGGTCGATCAAGGCGCCGCGCTGCTCTTCAGTGATGAGATGGCCAACCACCTCATCGCCGGCCTTACCCCGATCTACGACCTGACTGCACTCTCAATCTCCATCACCTTCATCACCAGCGCCAAGGAGCCGGCGCACTTCAATGGGGATCTGGGGTACAGCGATGCACAGGCGTGTACCGAGACACACTACAACACCATCACCCGGCTCGTCGGCTACAACCCACTCATCTGGCGTCTGAAGTTCATCTGTGACGGGGGCAGTCATGCCATCAAGACGGAGAAAGGTGCCAAGCTCAAGGAGGTGCTGGAGGAGGTGAGCCAGCGCTCCGGCTTCTTGCGCAAGAGCGCCGCATATGAGATGCAAGGCCAGATGAAGGTCAAGCTCTCCACCTTCCTCAACTACAGCCGGGGGGCGGCCATCGCCTGCGCACCAGGCATCAGCGGGTTCTCAAGCGAGTGCCGTCAAATGGTCCAGCAGGCGGTGCAGATCACCCTCAACCCCAACAACAAGGTCGAGGTCAACACCTCGCTGCCCACCACCGGCTCGAGTGCCGAGGTGTGGAAGGAGATCATCAAGAGTGAGCTGGCCATCGACAAGGGGGACATCACCTTCGCCGAGGATTGCTCCAAAGTCATCGACAGCGGCCCGGTGGTCCTCTCGGTGGCGATCGGACGGATGCCACAGCAGATCAAGCGGGCCTGTGCGCTCATCAAAGAGAAGCGCTTCGTCCAGCCGTTGCCCATCAGCGAGAGCGTGCTCACCCCACGCCAAAGCGGCTCCACGGTCGCCCTCTTCACCTCCAACACCTGGGTTGCCATCGCCTTGGAGCTCCAGATCGATGCAATCATGCTCCAACCGGTGATCCGGTCGGTGTGGGCCACCATCTCCATGCCCAAGGCCCTCAACGAGCAGATCGTGCGCAACAAGGCCCACCGGTCGATCGTCCGGGCGCTGCGTGAGGCCGGTGGCGTCCTCACCTACACGAGCAGCTTCACCATCGACATCAAGATCATCGGCGAGGGGGAGCAACTCCCCTCCTCCATCAGCAGCGCGGTGCGGGCCGCGGTGAACAGCGCCTTCCAGAGTGCCGTCGAACAGGCACTGGGCACTGCGGTGACGAGGTTTCCAATCGACGGAAGTGTGTTGCTCAGCGCCATCAAGGGGAAATCATGAAGATAGAGTGCACCATCGACGGCAAGGCCCTCACCCTCTCGGTCAACTCCAACAAACCCCTCTCCTTGATCCTCATGGAGGATTTGGAGAACCAGAGCCTGACCAGCTACTGCCGGGGCAACGCCTGCGGCAACTGCATCGTGATGGTCAACGACGAGGCGGTCCTCAGCTGCCTGGTCCCCGCATTCCGTATCAGGGGGGCGAAGATCAGGACCTTTGAGAACTATCAGCGCAGCCGCCAATACCGGGATATCGAACGGGCGTACAAGGCCACCGGGAGCAGACCGTGCCCCGCCTGCTTCAACGCCCGCTCGATGATCATCGAGTCGATCCTCCAAGATCTCAGCAGCTCCAACAAACAACACGCCACAGCCCCACTGGCCAAGGATGTGAAACTGGACAAGGAGAAGATAATCCGGGAGCTGAGTTTGAACACCTGCCAATGCATGGACATGGCCGAGCTCATCCAGATTGTCGAAGTTGCCTTGGGGTACCGCAACAGGAGGCGCCGTGTACGAAGGAGTTAGATCCCCACTTGTCTATACCCCCCGCTCGATCGGGGAGTTCTCCACCATCATCTTCCGCCACCCCCAGGCGATCCTCTGGGCGGGCGGCACCCACCTTATGGCGAGCCCCGACTACTACCCCAGCGAGGCGAGGGATGGGATCATCGACCTCGCCTTCATGGATGAGCTGAAACGGATCACCCGCAACGACCGCTACGTCGAGATCGGGGCGATGGTCACCGCCCGTCAGTTGCTCAGCGCAGGCAGGCTGCTCCTCCCCCCGATCCTCCAGCAGACACTGCGCTCGATGGGTACTCAGATCGTGCGCCGCCAGGTGACCGTCGGCGGCTCGCTGTGCATCAGCGACGCGCGCCTCTCCCTTTCCACCACCCTGGCGATCTTGAGCGCCAGCGCCGAGGTGAAGCGCTACGACCAGGGCAAGGTCACCACCGTCTGGATTCCGGTGGCAAAGCTCTACGACAAGGAGGGCAAGCTGAACCTCGGGTCCAAGAGCGCACTCTTGACCCGCATCCGCATCGGTCTGGAGTTCGGCGACTTCCAACGCTTCGTGGTCTTCGGCGACCCTATCCGAAAGAGCGACGAGTGTGGTATAGTGGCGCTTCATGCAAAGCGGGAACAAAACGGGCTCTCAAAGGTCCAGTTCTGCGTCACGTTCCCCCGCAAGGCATTCCACATCAGCAAGGACCTGGAGTCCAAGCTGTCGGGTTCGGCGTTGCCGATTCATCCTGAGAAGGTCAACATGCTCAGCCATGAGCTGGTGGCTGAATTGACTAAGATGCACAGCACGATCAGCGATCTGCAGCTTGAACGGGCCAGACGGATCTTCGAATCCTTCCTCCACGACCTGAACAGCCAATCGCTCTCCTAGCGGTGCAATATTATGATAGGGGTTCTATGAACGACTACATACCAGAGAGTACATTTGTCCATCTGCACAACCATACCGACTTCTCCCTGCTCGATGGGGCCGCCCCCATCGCCAAGTACATGGAACGGGCCAAGAGCCTGGGGATGGGCTCGTTGGCCATCACCGACCACGGCAACATGTTCGGTGCGGTCCGCTTCTACAATGCTGCCCGCGACGCGGGCATCAAGCCGATCATCGGCTGTGAGTTCTACTGTAACCC
>JALOBD010000111.1 GCA_023228445.1 Sphaerochaeta sp.
GACGGGGTCACAGAGACGGGGATCTTCTTCAAGATCATCCTGCCGGTGGTGCTGGCCTCCCTCTCGACCCTCGGGGTCTTCCACTTCATGTACAACTGGAATGATTTCCTCTGGCCGATGCTGATGACAAACAGCGTGGAGATGCAGACCCTCCCGGTGGGCCTTGCACTCTTTCAAGGGGAGCACGTCATGGAGCATGGACCGATGTTCAGCGGGGCAGTGCTCTCGATCCTCCCCATTCTGCTGATCTTCTTGGCAGCACAAAAAACATTTATCAAAGGAATCGCTTTGAGCGGAATCAAGGGGTAATCCATGGAAAGACGTGAATTTCTCTGGTGTTGTGGCATTGAGGATACATTTATCGGGCACCCGCATCCTCAGACAAAGAAGCGTTTGGATGAGTATGAGCTCACCGAGCACTACACTTTGTGGAGGGAGGATTTTGACCGGGTGGCCAGCCTTGGGGTGGATGCCCTTCGCTGGGGAATCCCGTGGTATCGGGTACAACCCTCGCCGACGCAATGGGAGTGGGGCTTTGTTGATGAGGCACTCAACTACTTGGTCAATGAGGTGAAGGTGAATCCCATTTTGGACCTCATGCACTACGGCACTCCCATCTGGCTTGAGGACGCACTCTTGCATCCCGACTACCCCCAATGGGTTGAGGAGTATACGGCCAGAGTCATTGAGCGGTACGGGCACCTGCTCACCCATGCAACCCCGTTCAACGAACCGCACACGGCAGCGGAGTTTGCCGGAAGGCGGGGGCAGTGGCCCCCCTACCGGACCGACTACACCGGCTACTTTGCCGTGTATCTCAATGTCATGCACGGGACGCTGCGCCAAACCAGGTTGCTGCAACAGGCTGGCATCGCCTGTGTGCAGGTGGAGTGCTCGGGCGGTTCATTCGCCCGTTCACAAGAACTGAGCGAGCAAGCCTTGGTCGATACCACGGTGCAGTCGATGTTCTTTGACTTCCTCATTGGGGATATGGACGCGTTGAAACCGATCATTCCCTTCATGCGCGCCCACGGGGTGAGCGACACGGATCTCTCCTTCTTCTCTTCACACGCTCCCGGTATCGATATCATGGGGGTGAACTTCTACCCGCAATTCTCATTCCAGGATATCGAGCTGGATGCCCATGGCCAGGTCCAACGAACAAATTCTCCGCTCTGGACTGACGATATGATGAGGATTTTGAGACAGCGGTATGAGACGTACAAGGTCCCCATGATGATCACCGAGACGAGCGTACGTGATGATAATGAGCTGAAGGAGGCGTGGCTGCTCGATTCTACCACTGCAGTCTATGAGGCGTATTTGGACGGACTGCCGGTCTACGGCTACACGTGGTTTCCCGTCATCGACATGTATGATTGGGAGTATCGGATCCAGGAAGGCGAGAAGGACGAGTTCAAAGCCTGTTTTGGCTTTTATAATCAAGCGCGTGAAGAGTACTGTGGGGCACCACACTATCGAGCGATCATAGAGAGGGCAAAGGGGAACAGAGTATGAGAGGACAACACCCTCGACCGGACTTTCGACGGTCACATTGGCAGAATCTCAACGGCGTGTGGCAGTTTGGCTTTGATGATGACGACCTTGGCATCGATGCGCGGTGGTTTGCCGATGCAGCGCATCTTGAGAGGGACATCCTCGTTCCCTTTGTCCATCAAAGTGCGCTCTCCGGTATCGATGACGGGACCTATCACCCGATCCTGTGGTATGGGCGCAGATTCGAGTCCCTGCGATTGGCTACTGCCACAGGACGTACGTTCCTCTGCTTTGGCGCAGTGGACTATCGCGCCGAGGTGTGGGTCAATGGGGTGTATATCGGCAGTCACCAGGGCGGGTACACCCCGTTCTCCTTCGATGTGACCCCGGCACTGAAGAGCGGGGAGGATAACCTGCTGGTGGTGCGCGTTGAGGACTACCATGACTGCGACCAACCGAGGGGAAAGCAGTATTGGAAGGAGTCCAATGACCGGTGCTGGTATACTCCATCTTCCGGTATCTGGCAGACGGTCTGGTTGGAGGAGCGGGCCCCCCTCCATGTACAGTCGATTGCCATGACACCCAACCTGGCCAACTCCTCCATCAAGATCGAGGCACAGCTCAACAAGCACCCGAGCTCTCCTGCCACGTGTGCCGTCGAGATCACCAGGGAGGGTCGCTGCGTTCAAAAAGCAACCATCCAGGCACACCGTCGGTCAATCGAGTGGGAGGTTCCTCTCCTTGAGGATGATTACATCGATGAGGTCCACTATTGGAGCCCCGAACACCCCAATCTCTATGAGGTGAGCTTCTCGCTTGAAGGAGCAGGGGGTACCGATACCATCACCTCATACTTTGGGATGCGGAGCATCGCGATTGTAGATGGGCAAATCCTGTTGAACAACAAGCCGTTCTACCAGAAGTTGATTCTCCACCAGGGGTATTGGGAAGGCTCACTATTGACCGCTGCCAGCGACGAAGCGTACGTGCAGGACATCACGTTGATCAAGCAAATGGGATTCAATGGGGTTCGCCTCCATCAGAAAATTGAGGATCCTCGGTTCTACTATTGGGCGGACACCCTGGGGTTGGTCGTCTGGGCTGAGATGCCGAGCACCTATGCATTCAATCCGGTCGCGAACAAGAACCTTTTGGACGATCTTCGTCAATTCATCGAACGAGACCGCAACCATCCTTCGATCATCTGTTGGGTGCCGTTCAATGAATCGTGGGGCATACGCAACATCTACGCCAACAAGGAGCAGCAAAATTTTGCTCAGATGGTGTATCAGTATATCAAAGTCCTGGATCCGAGCCGGTTGATCAGCACCAATGACGGTTGGGAGCAAGTGGAGAGCGACATCTGTGCAATCCATGACTATCAGAGCGATGGGACACGGCTGGGCGAACTCTTCAAAGATCTTGATGCGTTGCTCCGTTCAAGCGCGCAAGGAAGGATGATCTATGCCTCAGGCCACTCATATACGGGCCAACCAATCTTGATCACTGAGTTTGGTGGGGTTGCATTCTCCGGGGACCTGGAGGGGGTGAACTGGGGGTACTCCGAGAGTGTCGGTTCCCAAGAGGAGTTCCTTGCCCGCCTGAAAGATTTGGTTACTGCCTTACGGGAGGAGCCGCGCATACAAGGCTACTGCTACACCCAGTTCAGCGATGTGATGCAGGAGGTAAACGGTCTGGTAACCATAGACAGAAAGCCGAAGTGTGCCATTGAGGACTTGAAGAGGATCTTCTCCTCCTGAGTGAGGTGGCTATTCGTGGGTCAAGGCGATGGTGAGCTTGAGGTCTTGGGCATGGTTGCCGAACTTGGCGCCGAAGATGTTGATGCCTCCACGATTTTTGGCGTCGTCCTTTACCCCGAGCCGGATCGTGATTGAGGCTGCACTGTCAATCTTCAACGACTCTATGGTCGTGTTGGAGAGTTTTTTTCCATCCATCCAGGATCCAGATTCAGTGACCATCCACTCTTTGAGAAACCCCGACTGACTGTCGTTGGTGTTCCACCAGAGTGGGGTCAACAGGCCCCTGACGCCGCCCATGTCTCCGGGGGATGTCCACGTCCCCACTTCGCCGTCATTGATCCACAAGGTGATGTCGGACGGCCAGATATTGTTGTGCCCTGGGTACTCGGAGCACATCTCCGCGCTGAAGGTGATGGACTCGATCCGTGAGGAAGATTGGAAATTCTTCGGAAACTTATACTCGATGTAGCCGGAGGTAAACCAGATGAGGGAGGCGCTTGCCCGTGAAGGGTCCAAAAAGGATGCCACGGTGTCATAGTACCCGATGACTCCGGTATCTGAGACCATCCCGCACGGGGCGTTGACCGAGAAGTCGGAGAAGAGGCCGATCGGCATTTCAGTCTCAATCTTGCTTGCATTGGTATTGAGTACGGGATCGGTGAGCGTGACCATGAGCTTTTCATACCGCAAGGAACAGAGCTTTTGCACCCCTCTGCTTTGAGCTGGAATCTGTTTCGTCTCAATGATGTTTGCACGCTCCAAGATTTGGACGTTTGCGGTACAGGTGGATTGGGGAATCCCCAAGGCAGTGCAGAGTTGGGTGATGTTCATATCCTTGGTCTGCAGCAAGGTGATGATGGAGAGGCGCAGCTCTGAGTCCAAGGCTCGCGCAATGGCGGGAATTTCGGATGGGCTGGCAAACATAATCTTTTGGCTCATGAAGACGAGTATATTACAAATATCAGATATGCTCTACCCTGGCAGGGAAATTACTGAGGCTTGACTCTGCTTTAGATCTGCGTTTTTATTTGTTCAATATATGAACACCCCTATGGCGAGATCCTAATCCATACACACGACAAACTACGACTTTTAATGAAGGTGTTAATCACTGCATTGACAGCACAGGGATTGATCAACTGATCAAGCTTCGTAGCTCCGTTTCAAGACAGGGGGCATAGTCAAAGATGTAGGTCTGGTGGTAGGAGAGGTAGTGTGCAGTTCCATCAGGGATGGTGACCAAGTGTTTGGAGTCGTCCACCCCGAGGCGATCGTAGTCGTCGTCTCTCAGCTGGTCTGAGAGCTTGATCTTGCCGTTTGAGTCATTGAAGGTGATCATCCCCAAATCGAAGAGCTTGTCATAGACTGGAGAGAGGATGAGGGAGTTCTTTGGATCGATGCGCTCCTGTTCGTTTGCGACCCGCCAGGGCTTGATGTGGCTCGCTACCAAGATCTTCGGCTGCTCGATGCCAAGGACCGCACATTTATTGTCCCAGAGTCTCAAGGCATCCCTTCGATACTGATGTTGAACGCTGCGTTGTTCGACCGTGGCCATCCGGGTAGTATTGATGTGGTCATACCGCCCGGTGTTGTCGATGTCTGTATAGGTATCACTGCTGAACTGGCCTTGATAGAAAGGACTTTGTGCATACTCATAGAGGCTGAATTTGGTTTTGCATGGGGTTCCGGGCTCATGGTACAGGCTGGCGATGGGGATCGCCCGACCGTAGTAGCGATAGTCTGTGTGATCCCTCTGTTCTCGGATGAAGACAAAGATATCGTACTCCCCGCTGTTCATATTCTTTTCGACGAAGCGAAGGTGCGTCTGCCCCTCCCAGTAGAGGACGTCATTGTCGATGTGGTCGACATACGGCGTGGCACCTTCCTTTTTCTCCAGGTTTATGAGTAGCACGATGGTGTTCTCACCGGTCCTGCTGAGAACGCCTTTGCGCAGTGATGCTGCGTACTGCATCTCCAGCAGATGTGCAATCTGTCGCAGATTGTACGACTCCATGATTTCGAGTTCAGCGGCAAGCTTGTTGGTCAACCTTGTGGACAAGCTACTCATGAATCCAGGATCTACTGCTTCTGCTCTTCAGTCAAGATCGTGTATGGATATTCTCACTTTCTGTCCACTGCCAGTGGTGCTATACTTGCCGTATGGATGTACAAGAGCGCATCAAGAGAGCACAAGAGGTGATGAAGCTGTCCAATAGGGAGATGGCCTCTCACCTTGGGATCCAAGAGGATGAATATCTTCGGCAGCTAGATAATCCTGATCGAGAGTTCTATGAGGCTCTGACGGGTACCTTTGGAATCTCGATGACCTTCCTGATGGAGGGTAGTGGGCCAATCTTCGATTGGCGACCGCTTCCTATCTCATCAATCCTGGCCTTTCGTGATGAACGCGATTGGAGACAGTTCCATACTCCCAAGGATCTGGCCATCTCCATCACCTTGGAAGCGTCTGAGCTTCTCGAGTGTTTTCAGTGGTCGGCAGGCGATCTTGTGGTCGGGGAGCATAAGGCTGCAATGGAAGAGGAGTTGGCTGACATCTTGATCTACGCCGTCTCCTTCGCCGATGCGATCGGCTCTGATATTCCCACGATCATTCGGGAGAAGCTTGCAAAGAATGGAGCCAAGTATCCAGTTGAGAAGGCGTGGGGAACGGCTGCCAAATACTCCGATTTTGAGAAGGAGTAGTGATGAAGGCGTATGTAGGGGTCACCGACCAGAAATGGTACCAGTATCTCTTTGATAAGGGCTTTGATGAGATCAACTTCTGGAGGCCCGGTGGAAGCAGCGTCTTCAGAGCACTGGAAGCGGGAGAGCTCTTCCTCTTCAAGCTCCACGCCCCGCAGAACTACATCGTCGGAGGTGGATTCTTCACCCGTTTCTCGATCCTGCCGACCTTCCTCGCTTGGGATGCGTTTGGGCCGAAGAACGGGGCTGCTACGTTTAGAGAGTTTGAGGAGAGCATCAAAAAATACAAGGGGGCGAACGACTCCAATCCTCAGATTGGATGTATCATCCTCTCCGCTCCTTTCTTCTTATCCCCCGAAGATTGGATTCCTGTTCCTGCTGACTGGAAACTCAATATCGTGCAGGGCAAGAGCTATGATGAGACGACTTACGAAGGGAGACGCCTCCTTGATGGGGTGATGGAACGAATGCCCCGTGTCCAGCCGGAGGAGACTTCTGAGGTTCCGTCTGCGCGATATGGCTACTCCATGGCACCCTACCGCATCGGTCAGGGAGCCTTCAAGGTGATGGTCGCCGACGCCTATAATAGGCGCTGCGCCATCAGCGAGGAGAGGACCCTGCCGGTCCTTGAAGCGGCCCACATCATCCCCTTCAGTGCAGCGGAGAGCAGCAATGCGGTCACCAATGGGATGTTGTTGAGGCGAGATATCCACACCCTCTTTGACCAGGGGTATCTCACCATCTCCACCGATTACCACATCGAGGTGAGCCCGCGCCTGAAGGATGACTACGGAAACGGGAGAATCTACTACGCCTATCATGGCCTGTTGTTGCCCAATATACCCACAAAAGTATCTGAGCGCCCCTCAGTGGAGGCGCTTGAGTGGCATAATGAGCGAGTGTATCGGTAGGTAGCAACTCACTCTTTGGGGGTGAACACCCCCAGCGGCACCGACTCTCTGATGATGGAGCGAAGATCTGCTATGGTGTAGTGGGGGAAGTCGCGCATGATCTGCATCGCGATGATTCCCAGGCTCGTCGCTTCCTCCGGGCCGCTGACCACCCGCTTCTTTGTGAGGTCTGCCGTCATCTGGTTGACATGGTCGTTTCTC
>JALOBD010000031.1 GCA_023228445.1 Sphaerochaeta sp.
AAAAGCGGCGTATAACGCGAGCGTTCCAGCCCACTGTCCCCCCCGGTCATCGCATTGGCCGGGGGGGATTCTTTGTGCCAACAATGGCCTTGCCATCAAAGCTGGTGATGCGGTCGTGCATGGGGATGTGACGGGTGTCTTCACCGTCCTGGTCAAGCGAGGGGAGGGAACTCCGGTTACCGTCAATATCAGTGCTACGCCAATGCAGAACGAGGATGGATCGGCCAACTATATCGGCAGCAGATCAAGGAGAGTGGGCAGACGGCCGCGAAGATCAATACCATCGGCTCAGCAGCAAGCTCGTCAAGCGTCATCTCGTACACCGCTGTCAAAAACCATACCAACAACAATTGGATCCGGGACACGAAGGTCCGTGAGTACACGGTCCCCAAGACCACCAATGTTATGTACGGCACGTATACGGCCAACGTCTGTGTCTTCATCACCTTGAGTAACCACATCCATGCCCAAGAGTGTTGACCTCCTTCGGGAAGCCGGTTTTTTCTTGTGAGCACCAGGGAAAAAAACGGTCCTCCTCACAGTGTGAAGGGGACCGTATGATGATGATCTCTCCTTACCGGTTGAGCATATCGGTCGCCCGCTTCTCTGCAAGCTCTGCAGCGATGGCGAAGGTTTCGCTCAGCGTCGGGTGGGCGTGGATGGAGAGGGCGATGTCCTCGCTCACCGCTCCCATCTCCAAGGCCAAGAGCGCCTCAGCGATCAACTCGCCGGCACTCTTGCCGCAGATTCCTGCCCCGATGAGACGGCCAGTCTTGGCATCGAAGAGCGTCTTGGTAACCCCCACCGCAGCCAGCGAGCTCATCGCCCGACTCGAGGCCTGCCATGGCATCGAAGTTGAGGTGTACTCGATGCCCTGTTCCTTTGCCTCCAGTTCGGTCAAGCCCACCCAGGCGATCTCCGGCTGGGTGTAGGCCACCGAGGGGATGCCCAGCGGCGTGAAGGCGGACTTCTGTCCGCAGGCCACCTCTGCTGCGACCTTTGCTTGGGCAGAGGCGCGGTGGGCGAGCATCGGGTCCCCGGTGACATCGCCGATGGCATAGATGTGGGCAGCACTCGTCCTCAGCTCTTCATCAACGGTGATGAACCCTCGCTTGTCGACAACCACACCACCGTTTTGTAGGTTCAGAGAGTCGCTGTTCGGTCTCCTGCCCACAGCCACCAACACTGCGTCGGCGCTGATCTCCTGCTGGTTGCCCAGGTGGATGGTCAGCTGTTTTGGAGAGGCCACCACCTTCTCCACCTTGGTGGAGAGGTGGAGCTGGTACTTGCCCTTGATGGCCCTGAGCAACGGGGCTTTCAGATCCTTGTCCGCCGGCGGGATGATGGAGTCCATCATCTCGATGATGGTGATCTTCGAGCCGAGGGCGTGGTAGATCGAGGCCATCTCCAAGCCGATGATCCCGCCGCCGATGATGGCCAGATGTTCAGGTACCTGCCGGAGCTCGAGGGCGTCGGTGGAGTCCCATACCCGCTCATCTTCGTAGGGGATGCCCGGTATCTGTACCGGACGGCTACCGGTGGCGATGATCAGGTCCTTGAAGGCGATGGTCGTATCATCGCCAACCAACAGCTCATTGCCACTCTTCAGCGTGCCGAAACCGGTCATCACCTCGACCTTGCGTGCTTTGGCCAGTGATGCAATACCACTGTTGAGGCCCTTGACCACTGCACTCTTGTGTGCGCGGATCTTCTCGAGGTCGATGACCGGCTTTGAAAATTGGAGGCCAAGCGGGCCCACCTTCTCCACATCCTCCATCACCTCGCTGTAGTGTAGGAGGGTCTTGCTCGGGATGCACCCCACGTTGAGACACACCCCTCCGAGCACCGGCTCCTGCTCAACGATGGTGACACTGCGCCCCAGGTCGGCAGCCCGGAAGGCGGCGCTGTAGCCGCCGGGCCCGCCGCCCAATACCACAAGGTCGCGTTCGATCGTGTTCATAGCAAGACCCTCCTCAGGTCGTTGAGCAGGCTGGCGAGGTAGGTGGTGAACCGCACCCCGGTCGCCCCATCGACGACGCGGTGGTCATAGGAGAGGGAGAGAGGCAGGATATCCCGCGCAATAAACTCCTCACCATTCCACACCGGTCTCTTGGCGATCCGCGAAAGACCCAGGATGGCTACCTCGGGGCGGTTGATGATCGGGGTGAAGTACGTGCCGCCGATGCCACCGAGCGAAGAGACCGAGAAGGAACCGCCGGCAAGATCTTCGCTCTTGAGCTTGCGCGAGCGTGCCCGCTCGCTCAAGGCGATCAAATCGGTGGCGATCTCGATGACGCTCTTCTGATCGGCATCCTTGACCACCGGCACCACCAGTCCCTCAGGGGTATCGACGGCAACGCCGATGTGGTAGTAGTGCTTGAGGATGATCTCGCCGCTCGCCTCATCAAAGGACGCATTGAGCGCCGGATACTCCTTGAGGGCATAGACGAGCGCCTTTATGACGAAGGGGAGGATCGAGAGTTTCACATCGCTCTTCACTGAGCGCCTGAACGCTTCCAACTCCGTCACGTCGGCTTCGTCAAATTGGGTGACGTGGGGGATGCTCTGCCATGAGCCGGTGAGGTGGGGACCACTGAACTTCTGGATTCGGCTCAGCGGAGTGCGTTCGACCGCCCCATAGACGGCAAAGTCCTCCAAGACGAAGGGCGCTGCCACCACAGCCGTCCCGCCACTGAGTGCTGCTTTGACGAGGCGCTGCACATCCTCGTGGAGGATCCTGCCATGCTCGCCGGTTCCCGTCACCTGGGAGAGGTCCACACCGAGCTCGCGTGCATACCTGCGCAGCGATGGGGTGGCATGGTAGGTCCCGCCCACAGAAGGCAGTGATGCTGGTTTGGCCTCTGGCTTGGCCGGTGCAGGTGGCGCGGCCTTCGGTTCCTCTTTTGCCTCCGGTGTAGCTGCTGGGGGCGTTGAGTCCGCCTTCTCCTCCGGCTTGGGCTCAACCGGTGGTTGGGGCTTCCCCGCTTCCTCAACGACCTCGATCTCGGCGATTGGCGTCCCTTCATTGACCAGGTCACCCTCTTTGATCAGCACCTTGGTGATGGTGCCGCTGTAGGGGCTGGGGATGTCGGTGACCGCTTTGGCACTCTCCAGGGCGATGAGCGAGTCATCCACGGCTACGCTGTCGCCCTCCTTGATATAGACCTCGATGACCGGGATATCGCTGAAGTCTCCGAGGTGGGGTACGGTTATCTGTTTGATTGCCATTGTCCTGCTCCTATCTTCAGCTCAAGAGTGGATTGCTCTTGTCGATATCGATGTTGAACTTCTTGATCAACTCCTCGGCCTTCTTCTCCTCGCCCAAGCCACGCAACGCGGCCAGTGCGATGTAGTTGCGATCAACCTCAAAGAAGCGTCTCAGCGCCTCCCGTGTGTCGCTGCGCCCGAAGCCGTCGGTTCCCAGGATGGTGATGCTATCGCTGGGGATCAGGCGCCTGATCTGCTCGGCATACGCCCTGATGTAGTCGGTTGCGATGACCGCAGGTCCGGTGTGCCCCTTCATGATCTGGGTGAGGTAGGGGACCTGCTTGTCAGCGTGGGTGAGGTTGTACCGTTCGGCAGCGATGCCGTCCTTGTGCAACTCGTTGATACCCAACACGCTCCAGACGTCGCTTTCGATGCCGAACTCATCCTTGAGTAGGTCGGATGCAGCGATGACTTCGCGCATGATGGTACCGCTTCCCATCAACTGAGGCTTTTTCCCACTCCCCTTGCCCTTGCGGTAGAGGTAGGCACCGCGCCTGATGCCCTCCTCGACGCCGGCAGGCATCGCAGGATGGCTATAGTTCTCGTTCATCAAGGTGATGTAGTAGAAGACCTCCTCCTTCTCCTGGTACATCCGCCGCATCCCATCTTGGATGACGACGGCCAGCTCATAGGAGAAGGTCGGGTCGTACGCCTGGATGGTCGGGATGGTGGAAGCGAGCAGCAGACCGTGACCATCCTCGTGTTGCAGCCCCTCGCCAAGGAGCGTGGTGCGCCCGGCGGTGGCTCCCATGAGAAAGCCCTTGGCCCGGCTATCGCCGGCTGCCCAGAGCAGATCCCCGACCCGCTGGAAACCGAACATCGAGTAGAAGGTGTAGAAGGGGACCATGGTGAGGTGGTGGTTGGCGTAGCTTGTCGCCGCGGCGATCCACGAGGCGGTGGCCCCCGCTTCGGTGATTCCCTCCTCGAGGATCTGTCCGGTTGCAATCTCGCGATACCACATCAAGTCCTCACTGTCGGCCGGTTCATAGAGCTGGCCGTGGGGGGCGTAGATGCCGATCTGCCTGAAGAGCCCCTCCATACCGAAGGTACGCGCCTCATCGGGGACGATGGGGACGATGCGGTTGCCGATCTGCTTGTCCTTGACCAGCTTGGTGAGCATCCGTACGAACGCCATCGTCGTGGAGATCTCGCGCGCCTCGGTGGAGGCGAGCATCTCAGAGAAGTCGTCCAAGGCCGGAATTTGCAGTGTTTCGTCGGTTTCGGTCCTGAAGGGCAGGCTCTTGCCCATGATGTCCCGGCGGCGGCGAAGGAACGCTGCCTCGGGGCTATCGGGGTCAGGCTTGATGAATGGCAAGGCCTCAACCTGGTCGTCGGTGAGGGGGACGTGGTAGAGGTCACGGAAGGCGAGCAGTGCGCTGCGATCCATGCTCTTGACGTTGTGCGCTCCCATGGAGGCCTCACCGCTTCCCATGCCGTACCCCTTGATGGTCTTGAAGAGGATGACCGTCGGCTCGCCCTTGTGCTCGATGGCTGCCTGGAAGGCGCTGTAGATCTTGCGTGGGTCGTGCCCGCCACGGGTCATCTGCCACAGGTCCTTGTCACTCTTGTCCTCGATGAGGCTCTTGAGGTATTCGTCATCACCGAAGATCTTCTCCCTGAGGTACGCCGGGCCCTTTACCTGGATGGCCTGAAACTCCCCGTCGACCATGGTGGAGAGCTTTTGCAGCAGGATGCCCTTGGTGTCACGTTCGAGGATCGAGTCCCACTCGCTGCCCCAGATGACCTTGATGACATTCCATCCGGCGCCGCGGAACTTTCCCTCAAGCTCCTGGATGATCTTCCCATTGCCCCGCACCGGTCCGTCGAGGCGTTGCAGGTTGGCGTTGACGACGAAGATCAGGTTGTCGAGGCTCTCGCGGGCTGCCAAGGAAAGGGCAGCCAACGACTCGGGCTCGTCGCTCTCCCCATCACCCATGAAGACCCAGACGCGCCGGCTGTCAGCCTCCTTGAGGTTGCGTGCTGCGATGTACTTCATGAAGCGAGCCTGGTAGATCCCCATCAAGGGGCCGAGGCCCATGGAGACGGTGGGAAACTGCCAGAAGTGGGGCATGAGGTGGGGGTGTGGGTATGAGGAGAGGCCTCCTCCGTCCACCTCCTCGCGGAAGTGGTTCAGCTCCTCCTCAGTGAGCCGTCCTTCGACAAAGGCGCGGGCATAGACTCCCGGTGATGAGTGGCCTTGGAAGTAGACCAGGTCATCCTCCTTGAAGAACCAGTTGAAGCCGACCTCATAGATCGAAGAGTAGGAGGCGTAGGAGGCGATGTGCCCGCCAATGCCATGGTTCTTCAAGTTGGCCTTGGCCACCATGGCCATGGCGTTCCAGCGCACGAAGGCGGCAACGTTGCGCGCCACCAGCGAGTCTTCGCTCGGTAGCTTAGCCGAGGTCTTTGCATCCAGCGTGTTGGCGTACGGGCTGATGACCCCGGGGGAGGTGTTCACCCCCAGGTGACGGGCCCGTTGGGTAAGTTCGCGCAACAGGAAGTCGGCTTTTGCCTCCCCCTCGGCCTTGACTACACCTTCGAGAGAGTCGAGCCACTCCTGGGTCTCCAAGGGATCTGTATCGGTATAATAGCTATCGCTCATTGTATTCCTCCATTACGGTGGTATTCACCATGATGGTATCACGATGATAAAAACTATCAAACATCTCAAGATGCCGATTAGGCAATATAATTGACTTGATATGGGCTGAATGTGACATTTACTCCGACTCAGAGCGACTATGAAACGCTACAAGAGCCAATCGAAGGGAACAAGGAGGATGCGGGAGAACAAAACCAGGCCACGCATATACCATCTGACCGGCTTTCTCGAGACATCATCAGAGCCATAGAGAACGCTCTCTTGGGCCAGTTCTTCCATCCGTTCCACTAGAGACACAGCCATCGGTACACTGTCGATGACCACCATGCTCTCAGTGCTGAGGAAGGAGGAGCAGGTATCAAGGTTGAAGGAGCTGACCATCGGGAGGCGAGCATCAAAGACATAGGTCTTGGCGTAAATCGAGCCCCCCCCTCATACTCGAGCAGGAGTGCACCAGCAGCAATCCCCGCCCGGTGTTTGAGGTACCCGGCAATTGGATGAAGAGGCCACTGAGTTGGTCAGACATGGGTGTCGAATGGTTTGGAGGCTATGTCCTGCCACGTATGCATGAGATCATCCCGATGCTCTGCCGCCATCATGACTGATGGGGGAGGGCAAGTATTGGGTGTATTCCTGATGGTATTTCAACCCTGAGTGTATCTCAACATGCTATCTCTTTTGTATGATAGTATTGAACTTACATTTGCCACTGGAGGTGTAAGATGAGAATCATTACGAATTCTGGTAAGCCGAATGATAGGATGAGAATACTCATTAAGAATCAAATCACCGAGGCTACAGAGGTGTTTATAGCTTCGGCTTTTTTTAGTGATGCTGACTTGTTGGAAGAAATCACATCTGCTGGATGTTATGTCCGCCTCATAGTCAGGCTGAACTTTGGAACAAACCCAAGAGCTCTCGCAAAGGCCTTGATGTTGCCAAATGTTGCCATCCGATTCTTCACCAGCACATACTTTCATCCCAAGCTCTATATCTTTGGTAGTCGAATTGCCTATGTAGGGTCTTCCAACTTCACAAACAACGGTCTTACGACCAATCAAGAGCTCAATGTGGAAATAGATGGTGAAGAGCCGGCGTTCGAGGAGCTTCAGAATGTGTTCGAGGCGTATTGGAATCGAGCACAACCACTTGAAGAAGGCCACGTAAAGGAATTTGCCAAGATAATTGCCGATATTCCGGTGCCTGAACCGTCGGATCGAATCCATAAGATGATTGGTAAGTATGCATTCGAGGATGTTGAACCCGCGGTGAGGCTCCCAGGAAAACGGTTGTTTATCGACAGCTTCAAGCGTGAGTACCAAATGTACATCAAAAAATTCGAAGTATTAGCCAGGTTGTATGAGCAGGTTGGCATCAGAAGATTTCCCGATGCGCCCCTGAGGATAGAAATTGATCGATTCCTTTGGTGGGTCAGGGAGTATCATGCGAAGGGCGATTCATACATTGGCGTGAAGAATAGAACAGACGAGAAAATTCTGGAAATCTTGAAGGAGCTGGTTCCTGCATTCAAAGAATTCGACAATAAGTTTTTGGATACTGAATCGATTCCGCGATATGAGACCGTTACCAATAATTTTGCCTCGCCTCAATCCATACAATCGCTGTCGATGGAGCAACTGGTGACAGCGTTACAATCGGTATATGCCTTTACCGATAGATTGCGATACTTCTCCGGTGGATTGTCCACACTCATCGAGGTGTTTTTGGAGAAGAACACTGAAGAGGAAATTAAGAGATCGATCACCTTCCTCCTCTTTGGAAAAGGCGATTATCACGAGAGGCTGTATGATACAATCCGTGGACCATACAAGCTCCAAGAGTTCGGAGACAACTCAGTGACAGAACTGTTTGGTTTGGTGAATAACCATAACATCCCCATCAAGAATGGTCGGACCGTAAAGAGCATGGAGTGGCTGGGGTTTGGTAAGTTGTGATCGGAAGAGTATAGCAGGTATGCTTTCTGATTATGTATCCCAATATGACCGATTTCTCTGAGGTTAACATTCGTTAATATAATTATGGAATTATCTGTTGCGTATAGGCCCACAATACGGTTATAATGGCTTAAGGCGTTATATTTTTTTCTAGAAAGCATGTTACCAATCAACACCTTATTGCACAATCCGTATCGAAGTTGGATTCGAATACAACGCATAGCGGTGGAACGTTCTCATGAAGACGTATTGGGGCTATTGGGCAAAAGCAGATTCTCACAATACAAGCTGGCATCCTTTGATTTGCCACAGTCTCGACGTTGCGGCAGTGGCAAGATCGCTCATTGAATCCTCAAAGCCTTTTTTCGTCGGGTGGGCGCAGCGACTGGACCTCTCATATAGTGTGTTGTGTGATACCGTCTGCTTTTTGGCCTCTTTACATGATCTTGGCAAATTCTCCTTTGAGTTTCAGGCAAAGGTTCCCGATCTTGCAGAGAAGCTACACGGTTTAATACCACCGCATATCACAGGATATCCTCATCCGACAGCAGCACTGATGCTGTGGAACAAGGTCTTGGCAAATAACGTGTTCTCCAAGTATCAGATCAAGGGAGTAGATGCCATACGGGTAAGTAGGGCGTTGGAACCGTGGGTCGTAGCTGCATTCGGTCATCACGGTGGGCCAGTACAAGAGCCTTCCATCACCACACAGCATACATGTTCGATGATGTTCGATGAGGCGGCAATCGCAGCTGCCACCGACTTTATCTTTGATTTGATCGACCTATTTCCCAGATTCAGCGATTTGATGTCCAATGCAGCGGAACTGCATCAGCACAAATCACTCTTCAATGCGTTCTCCTTTGTTCTCTCAGGCCTTATCATCCTCTCCGATTGGACGGCTTCAGCGGCAATGAATTTCCCATATCAATCTGAAGGGGATGGCAGCGAATACGCGAAGTATCCTCGCGTTGCAGGGCTGTCAGAGTATTTTGAGCATGCCCTGAAATTGGCACATGAGGCAGTCTTGAAACAAGGCCTTGTACCTGCTCAGCTCAAGGTGGTGGCTGACCCTTGGAACGAGTTGTTCCCCGAGTTGAGCAGGCAGTATTCGCCATCTCATTTGCAGCAAATCATTATGGATATGGAGCTTCAGGAAGAGCCTGGCCTCTATATCATTGAGGATCTTACCGGATCGGGAAAGACTGAGGCGGCGTTGATGCTCTTTGCCCGATTATGTCGTCAGGAGACCAGTGGTTTTTATTTTGCTCTTCCGACGATGGCCACCTCCAATGGTATGTACGAACGAATCCGGGATGTCTATAAAACATACTATGAGAAGGGAACCAAGGTCTCTCTGGTGCTCGCCCACGGGGCGAGTCGCTTCCACCAAGAGTACCAGGACTCGATCCAAATGGATTCCTTCGGGTTCGATTATGATGCAAGTGCAGAGAATCGCACGACACCTGATGGAGAAATAGAGTACTCCTCCAGCATAAAAGGGTGTTCGCAGTGGATTTCCGATTCATCTCGAAAGGCGTTTCTCGCACAAGTGGGAGTCGGTACCATCGACCAAGCTCTGCTCTCGGTGCTGTACTCTCGGCACAACACCTTGAGGATGTATGGCCTTGCCCAGAAGATTGTCATCGCAGATGAAGTGCATGCCTACGATCTCTACATGCAGGGCTTAATCCATAACCTTTTGAAATTCTTGGCCTCCCAGCATAAGAGTGTCATTATCCTCTCTGCTACCCTTCCGTTGAAAATGAAAGAGGAGTTGGTCGAAGCCTATAGAGAGGGCTTTGGGCACGATAGGGGTGCAGAGACTTTGGTCTCAGATGAGTTTCCGCTGATCTCCATCCATCACCAGAATTCAGACTCGTTCATTCCTGTTGCATCTGCCAGTGGAGCACAGAGGACCATCGCCTTACGGTACTTCACTACCGCTGATGTGGATGAACCGTTGGCATTCTTAGCTGAAGCGTCACAGCGTGGCAGGTGTGCGGTATGGATCTGCAATACCGTCAAGGATGCCCAGCGAGCATACCGGGCACTGGTATCCCTCATCGGGAATGAGAACACAGTGTTATTCCACTCCCGGTTCACGATGGCCGACCGACAGGCAATCGAGCACAAAGTGATGGGGCTCTTTGGCAAGCGCTCAAATTCAGAGAACAGAACGGGGAAGATCCTCATCGCGACCCAAGTAGTCGAACAATCCTTGGATCTCGACTTCGACGAGATGGTGAGTGACCTGTGCCCGATCGATTTGCTGATCCAACGATCGGGCAGGCTACGGCGCCACATTCGAGATAGAGATGGCAACCCGACTACGGGAACCTCCGATGGGCGGGGAGACGTCACGCTCTCTGTGTTTGGTCCTGCACCTCACGGTGAAATCTCATCGACTTGGTACTCGAGTTTCTTCCCTGCCGGATCGTACGTGTATGAAGACCCTTCGATTCTGTGGAAAACCGCACTCCTGTTACGGGAGGAAGGCAGTATACGGATTCCCGAGCGTTCCCGTCATATGGTTGAGCGCGTGTATGGGCAATCTGGGATTGCAGTACCTGAAGTCTTGAAGAAGCAGAGCGCGATATCGCAAAGAGACGGGCAACGGGCTTCTGCAATCGCACAAAGCAACATTGTTCCTCTCGCAAGAGGATTCATTCAACCGGGAGATCTCAAGCCGTGGCCTGACCATGCAGCACCTACCCGGCTCTCCGATGAAGCAATTGTCTATCGGTTGTGCCTTATTGTTGAAGAGGCATTGGTTGCATTTGTGCAAGGAGGGAGGAATCGGTGGGCCATGTCTGAGGTGAGATACCGCAAGGTTCTCCTCACCTACGACCCACCGATCAGCTCATTGATAGAAAGGACCAACAAGACGTTGGCGGACAAGGGGCGGTCGGCAGTTTTAGTGCCCATGGAAGAGTGCGGGAGGACCGTAGCAGGAGTGGTGTGCTATCGAAGTCTGGGCATGACCGCTCAGGGTCACCATCTGCTCTACGATAGTGTTGAGGGCTTGCAAATGGAGAAAAAGGAGGAGTTATGAATCTGATTACTGATGCCTGGATTCCGGTGCGACGAAGGGATTCCCAGGAGAGGGAGTTGATACGTCCCTATGAGATTGTCGAACGCTTGGAAGATGACCCTTTCGTGCGTGTTGATTCTACTCGCCCTGATTTCAATGGAGCGCTCACTCAATTCCTCATCGGCATCATCCAGACAGTGATGACTCCTGTCGATGAGGTTGAGTGGGTCGAACGGTTCATCGATCCTCCCAGCACGGAGGAGTTGCAACAGGTGATGGAGCCCATCTCCAAGTTTTTTGAACTTGAGGGCACTTCGATTCGTTTTATGCAGGAAGTGGGTATGGAGAGTGGAATCAAGAAGACGATATCCAGCCTATTAATCGATACCCCTGGTGCAAGTACCATCAAGGACAATACCGATCATTTCATCAAGCGTAATCGGGTGGAAGGGATGTGCGAGGTATGTGCCGCAACTGCGTTGTATACGTTGAATACCAATGCCCCCAAAGGCGGACAGGGGAATTTTGTTTCGATGAGAGGTGGAGGACCGCTGACCATCATCGCAATGCCTGATGGTGAGGATGGTTCGTTTGATACCCTCTGGCACACCATCCTCTTGAATGTGTTGATCAAGCAGGATCTCAAGATGACGGGGTGCAACGATTCGCTGGTATCATTTGACACGATGTTCCCCTGGGTCTCCTCGAGGCGAGAGAACCAAAGCGAAGCTATCAATGCAACTGCTCGTACGATCAATCCATTGCACGCCTACTGGGGGATGCCGAGGAGAACGTTCTTGGATGCACCGGAGCAACGTCTTGGCACCTGTGATATTTGTGGCAAACGTGATACGCAGCTGTTCCGTACATACGAGAGTAAACCGCGAGGCATCTTCTATGGCGACTCGGGAATTCTTCATCCGCTTTCTCCGTATCGTTCCAACAATGAAGGATTGCTGCTTCCCGTTCTCCCGCAACCGGGAGGCTTCACCTACCGCCACTGGCCATTGTACATCACCTCCAATGACCCGTTGAACCCTCGGCCCATCACCCTTCGGGTGTTGGATGGACACCTTCGGGATTTGCGTCAGATGAACGTTGAGTTGGGGGCGAGCGTCAAGGTATTCGGCTATGACATGGGCGATATGAAACCCCGGTGCTGGTATGAGGCGACCATGCCGTATTGGCTCGTCCCGGATGAGATCAGGGATATACTGGTCGAGTACTCCAGTCGATTGGCGGAGGCTGCCGCGCAGGTGGCACGGTATACCCGCAGTGCTGTGAAGGAGGTGTGGTTCTCCAAGGAGTCCAAAGTCAAGGCTGAACCTGATTATGTTGAGACGGAGTTCTGGGATGCGACAGAGGATGAGTTCTATCAATCGGTGCAATCGATGATAGAAGCATTGCCAAGTGGGGACCAGGACGTCCTGGAACGATGGTTGGCCACAATCGGCAAGGTGTCTTTGGAGGTGTTCGATCGATATGCCGACCAGGTACCGCTCGATAGTGGAGGCCAAAAGGATAAAATTCCTCGTTCGATTGAGGCACGAAACGTGTTGATCAGAAACAATTCAGGCAAGAAGGTGCGCGAGACAATCCTCGGACTTCCCGGCAAGAAAGAAAAAAAGTAAGGAGGTATCGCTGTGGATGATTCTACAAAGACGTGGGTAGAGGGTGCATGGCCTCGAGTCTTGCACGTCATCGTGACATGGTGGGAGAGGCTGCAGGAGCCTGCCAATAGAGGGATGAAGGCGGAATTGAGGAGGGCGAGAGGTGCCGATGATGTTGCCCTCCAAGGCCCGTACTACGCCCTTCTCGCCAAGATCATGGCGATGGAGGACCTCGGAGTGCTCAAGCGCTCAATACCATATCGTCTTCCCTCTGTCATAGGAGTTTTGGCCCATGTGAAATCCAACAATCCCAAAGTTGAGGTGGCAGAGGCGATGGGGGCTAAGAAGAAGGGATCTGACCAGGCACTTGTAAGCGATCTGCGGTTCAGGAGGATCTTGCGTCTGGAGGAGGGCGATGAACTGTACACCACGATGATCCGGGTAACCAGGATGTTGGATGGCAGTGTCAATGTGGCAGACCTTGCCTCCTCGATTTTCTTCTGGAACGAAAAGACACGCAAGAGATGGGCATCTCAATACTATTTGAAGCGTAATATTTTTGAAGATTAAAAAAAATTGGAGGAATCAGAAATGAAACAGTATCTACAAATTCACCTGTTGACATCCTACCCGCCCGCAAACCTGAATCGGGACGATATGGGCCGACCGAAGACGGCGGTTATCGGCGGGACCACCAGGTTGCGCATCTCATCACAGAGCCTGAAGCGGGCATGGAGGACCTCGGATGTCTTCCAACAACAGGTCGGGGCTATAGAGATCGGTGGAAATACCGGGCTGAGAACCAAAAAGTTTGGCCAGAGTGTGTATGAACGATTGCTGGAAGGGGGTATCAAGGAAAAGTCAGCAGTCGATTGGGCGCGGGCGATCGCCGGGTGCTTTGGGGCTATCAAGAAGGAGGCGGAGAAATTTCCTGACAACCTCCATATCGAGCAATTGGCATTCATCTCTCCTGAGGAACAACGAGCAGCACTCGAGTTGGTCGAGACCTTGATCGCAACCAAAACCGCTCCGTCAGATGAAGAGCTCAAATTGCTGCGTCTTGAGAACTCAGCCGCAGATGTGGCGTTGTTCGGGAGAATGCTGGCGGGAAAAAAATCACATAACTTCGAGGCTGCAATTCAAGTCGCCCACGCCTTCAGTGTCCAGAAGGTGGTAATAGAGGATGATTTCTTCACTGCTGTCGATGACTTGAATATAGGTGAAGACGATGATCCTGGTGCGGGGCACATGGGGGATACCGAGTTTGCCTCCGGAATCTTCTACACTTATGTGAACATCGACCGTCAGTTGCTGTTGGAGAATTTGGCAGGAAGCGGAGATGGCAAGGTGGATACTTGGAAGAATACGCTTCAAGCCATTGTGGAGAGTGCAGCGAAGGTGGCACCGACCGGCAAACAGAATTCTTTTGGCTCTCGGGCCTATGCCCACTATATCATGGCTGAGCTCGGAGACCAGCAGCCACGCTCCTTGTCGTTGGCGTTTGTTGATGATGTGAAGGGAGACATCCTGAAAAATTCCATCAATGCGCTTGAAGCGATGAAAGAACGGATGGATGCGATTTACGGGGCCTGTAGTGATGAATCCATCGTCATCAATGTCCTCGATAGTAAGGGCACATTTTCAGAACTTGAGGAATTTTGCATCAAGGAGGAGTGAGGAATGAGACCATACTTGGTATTTGACCTGTACGGGCCGCTCTCTTCATTTGGAGATGTAGCGGTAGGTGAGTATAGACCAACGTTCTCCCATCCTTCCAAATCGGCGATCATTGGGTTGCTGGCTGCAGCCTTGGGAATTCAACGGTGTGAAGAAGAGAAACTACATGCTCTCTTTGACCACCTCAGGCTTGGCGTCCTCGTGATCTCTTCAGGACAATTGTTGAGGGATTACCACACGGCCCAAGTTCCCACGGAAAGCTCAATAAAGAAACGGCAGATAGCCACTCGAAAGGATGAGCTTTCGATCAGTGACCTTAAAACGATTTTGTCTACCCGTGATTATCGCATGGATGCCTACTATCGGATTGCTCTTTGGAGTCCCGATAGGATGCAACCGTTGGAAGAACTGCAGGGAGCTCTTGCCTACCCACGGTATACCCCATACCTGGGTAGAAAATCCTGTCCTCCCGCACTGCCGTTTGGCGCTGAGGTCATTGAGGCGGCAACACTTGTCGAAGCGTTGGCTGGCTATCGCAAGAACCAGGCTGTGGTAGAGAGTCTTGTCGGATCGGTAACAGGGATGCAGTTTCGGCTGTATTCAGAGCTAGGGAAGGCTGAGCGTGCAGCAAAGGTCCACACCGTCCTTCGACGTGATCGCTTGATCAGCAGGAAGGCATGGCAGTATGCCGAGAGGGAGGAAGTAATGGAGTATGTAGGAGGCAGTGATGTATTTAAGTAGAGTCCAAAGACGTCCTGGAGTCACGTTGATGTCGATGTACAGAAATCCTCCACTAGCAGACCCGTATGAAGAGCATGCCTTCATCTGGGCTTTGTTTGAGAAGGACGGGGATATCGGGCGTGATTTTCTCTATCGACGAGTAGATGAACAGACGGGCTCTCTCTTCTATGTGTTATCAAAGCGAAAACCTCAAGAAGGAAACGAGCAGTGGGAGGTGGAGACAAAATCCTTCAAGCCGGTGATAAAAATCGGTGATAGATTTCAATTCAGCCTTCGGGCAAATCCGGTGATTACAAAGAAGCCTGAAGGCAGTGCCTCGAAGAAGAGAAGGCGCGATGATGTGTTCATGAATGCCCTTGCCGAGTATAAGGATGTTCCTCATGCACAGCGACCGACCAATGCCGAAATTCTTACCAAGAGTGCGTTTGAATGGCTGGATCAGCGTGCTCAGTCCAATGGCTTTCATGTAGCAACAGAGAGTGTCCTGGTCGAAGGATATCGGAAGGTTGAGATGGTGAAACGGAGCAGAAAAGATTCAATCCAGTTTGGAGTGGTTGATTACAGTGGCATCCTTGAAGTCACGAATGTAGGATTGTTCTACAAGGTTCTGAACCAAGGGATTGGAAAATCAAGGGCTTTTGGCTGTGGGCTCCTGTTGATCAAGCGAGCAGGCCCATGAGAAACAAGAATCTCCAAGAGATACCCAAGTTCGAGGACACCTGGTCGTATATCTACTTTGAGAAGGGGAGGATTGATCAGTATCAGAGCACCATCGGGTTTCATTATTTGGACAAGGTGGTTCCTATACCGATCGAGACCTTGTGTCTGTTGATGCTCGGGCCGGGTACGTCGATTACCCACGAGGCGGTCAAGAGGATATCGGAAAGCCGGTGTCTGGTTGCGTGGACGGGAGAGTCTGGTGTCAGGTTTTACTCATCAGGGTACTCGGGGACCTATTCGTCAAAGAATCTTCTGCAGCAGATCGAGGTATATGCGGATCCTGAAATGCGATTAGCCGCAGCTCGGTATATGTATCAGATGCGCTTTGATGATGAAATGGACCCCGAGCTCACCATTGAGCAACTGAGGGGGTATGAAGGGGTCCGGGTCCGGAAAACGTATGAGTACTACTCTCAATTGTACGGGGTGGAGTGGAGTGGACGCAGCTACGATCAGACGAGTTGGGATTATGGCAACCCAATCAACCGTGCGCTATCTGCAGCAAATGCATGTCTCTATGGGGTCGTTCATTCAGCAATCCTGGCGTGTGGCTTTTCAACTGCGATTGGTTTCATCCACACCGGAAAACAACTCTCGTTTGTCTATGATATTGCCGATCTCTACAAGACGGTAACGAGCATCCCGGTTGCGTTCCAGGTGGTAAGTGAATCGCATCACGATGTTGAACGGAGAGTCAGGCTCACACTCAGAGATGTGTTTAGAGAGCAAAAGCTCATGAAACGAATCATCCCGGATTTGAAGGAGATCCTATATGGTCGTGATTATGCTGGAGAAATCGACCCCTTCGCAGAGGGGAGTGATGTCGCGGTTAGCTATTGAGATCAAAAGCGGAGTATTTCTCGCGAGTGTCAACGCCAGACTCAGAGATAAGCTTTGGGAGAGAATCACCATGCAATGGAATCTCGATGCAATCATGGTGTATTCAGCCAAGACAGAACAATCCTATGGGATCCGAGTTCATGGCAACCCCAAAAGGGAGGTGATTGACTTTGATGGGTTAGCTCTCTTGAGCAAACCAAAGTAAAAGCACTATACAACCATTTAGAGTATTCCCCACGAGTGTGGGGATGAACCGTTTAT
>JALOBD010000013.1 GCA_023228445.1 Sphaerochaeta sp.
ACCGTCTTCATAAGCCATCATATACGTTGCCAATTCGTATTCCCCACGAGTGTGGGGATGAACCGCCGACCTTCGAGGTGGTGGACGAGAACGGTGTGTATTCCCCACGAGTGTGGGGATGAACCGAAGTGATAATCGGCATAACGCTTGGGCTTGGTGTATTCCCCACGAGTGTGGGGATGAACCGACAACAAGGATGTTCCGGAAGTGAAAGCCTATGTATTCCCCACGAGTGTGGGGATGAACCGTAGAGTTACCGAGAATAAAAAACATCCCCTCCGTATTCCCCACGAGTGTGGGGATGAACCGCGCTATGATACGGATCGGGCCGATCTTGTCTGGTATTCCCCACGAGTGTGGGGATGAACCGCCTCCCAAGCTCCGCCACGACCTTCCTGTTGGGTATTCCCCACGAGTGTGGGGATGAACCGAATGCCCTGCGTGCATGACAATCAATGATGTAGTATTCCCCACGAGTGTGGGGATGAACCGCACCGGCGGATCTTCGCCAACGTGCGCAATGCGTATTCCCCACGGGTGTGGGGATGAACCGTGTCAATTTACACTGAGGACCATGGACTTGTTGTATTCCCCACGGGTGTGGGGATGAACCGGCACAGAACGAAAGCCATGCCGCCGAGCTCAAGTATTCCCCACGGGTGTGGGGATGAACCGGATGGCTTGACAAAACCACCGTGGAGGTAGCTGTATTCCCCACGGGTGTGGGGATGAACCGCGGAAGTGGCTGCTCAGGATCATTGGGAGAAGGTATTCCCCACGAGTGTGGGGATGAACCGCGCTATATCAATAGTATCAAAGTAACATTAACGTATTCCCCACGAGTGTGGGGATGAACCGTACACGATCACGTTCACCTGGGACGACCTCTAGTATTCCCCACGAGTGTGGGGGTGAACCGAACTTTGGGGTGACTGTCGAATGGTTGGTGTCGTATTCCCCACGGGTGTGGGGATGAACCGGCATGGACCTCCGGATACTCCTCAGCCATAGAGTATTCCCCACGGGTGTGGGGATGAACCGGATCCATATCGCCAAGAGCAAGGCGCTGACCTGTATTCGCCACGGGTGTGGGGATGAACCGCCAGGATAGACCAGGCCCTCTGCAGCGCACCAGTATTCCCCACGGGTGTGGGGATGAACCGCCTCCTTCTGATAAATTATTATGGCACTTTTAGGCCTTGATCGGAGAAAATAGGCAAATTTGATTTAGTGAACTCAACTCAAAGGTCTCAAGCTTCATTTCAGATAGATGAAGAGGCGATTGATAGTGCAGATAGCTTCTGTTTGAACCATTTCCATTCTGGAAACAGTTGATGGAGAATCATATGTTCGCTAGGGAAAACAAAGCTGCAAGGAGCATTCCTTGCAGCTTTTATCGGGCTGGACGGATTTGAACCGTCGACCCCATGTCCCCCAGACATGTACGCTAAACCCCTGCGCTACAGCCCGTGCGGTGTCGGTGAACCGACAGTCGTGAAGTTACCATAGATGCAGGTCTTCTGTCAATGAATGGAAACTGGTAGCATTGGGTGAAATAATTTTGTACTATATGTGTTGTGTTGGTCTGGATTTGGGCCTACAGTGTTGTCAGAGAGGAGAGTACATGGCACCATCGACAAAGCATTTGCTCGCCCGAAGCCTCAAGGCGTTGATGGGGGAGAAGACTCTGGACAAGATCACCGTAAAGGAGATCGTCGCTCGTTGCGGGGTGAACCGGCAGACCTTCTACTACCACTTCCGTGACATCTACGACCTGCTTGACTGGCTCTTCATCGAGGAGGGCAACGAGTTCTCCCGGAGGTTCCCCGATTACCCAAACCAGAGCAGTGCTGAGGACGCAATCCGGCAGATGTGCACCTACCTCATAGATAATCGTCAGATGGCCATCAACATCTTCAACAGTATGGGGCGCGATATCTTTGGCCAGTATCTCACTCGGGAGATGGGTAAGCTACTCTCGATGTCGTTGATGCAGCGAGCGGTGCTCATCGGAGTATCCGAAACCAATGTACGGGCCATCGTCAACTTCTATAAACATGGCCTCGTCGGCGTCCTGCTCGACTGGGTCGCCGATGGCCTTGGAGGGGATATTGATGAGATAGTACTGCTGAATCGACCAATCTTTGAGGGAGCACTTGATGAGGCAATTAAACAGATGACAAAAGCTTGAAGACTGGTATAGATTTCAGTCTTGATGAATCAACCCCGATAGACTACACTGTCCAAAACAGTTGTCTGTGTTTAAATGAGAGAGATGAATATGAACCAACCGACGATGCAAGTCTTCAAACGCGTGATCATGACCATGCTGGTGGCAACCGTTCTGATTTTTTCAGTCAGTGCCTATCAGTTTTCCCCATTGGAACAGTCCTTCCAACCCAGTGGAGCTGAGAGTACAAAGACGTACACGATTGTCAATGACAGCAATGACTCCATCGCCATCTCGATCTCTGCACTGGTGCGCGATCAAGATGCCCAAGGAAATGAGATCAACTCTGCCGCAGATGCATACTTCTCCATCGTCCCCAACAAGCTGGTAGTCCCACCGCAGTCAAGCTGGGTGGTACGTGTCCAGTACCGAGGACCGAGGACGGTGACCAACGAGCTCTCCTTCCGCCTGAAGGCGGAGCAGATCCCCTATTCACAAGGTCGAGCGAGCACCGACAAGGGGATGTTCAACTTCCTGTACATCTACACTACCAGTTTGTACGTGCTGCCCAGTAGGGTGGTGGAGAACGTAGCGGTGCGTTCTGTCGCCGCATCGACAGATGACAATGGAGAGCCTGAGCTCGCCGTCACCCTCTCCAACTTGGGCACGGTCCACCAGCTTCTGATCTCAGCAGTCCTCGAGGTGAGGGACAGCAAAGGAAATATCGCTGTCCTCCAAGGCAATGAAGCCCTTGCCGGCATCGACGGCATGAATATCTTGGCAAAGAAAACAGTGACCAAGAAGGTCGCCTGGCCCGAAAACCTCTCACGGGAGAGCGGGGTAACCTATCAAGCTACGATAAAGTACACCAAATAACAGGGCAACGCTCTGTTATTCTTCACGAGGGCTGGGTAATCATGAAAAAAGATATGTCACATGTAGTGCTGATAACAGCATTAATTATGGTGCTAGGCATAACTCTTTTCTTTTTCACTCAGACGTGTTTTCTGCCAAAACCTGCACCCATTGCAGAAGAACCGACGATTGTTCACGTCCCTCCCATCATCGAAGAACCGGTCCCAACTCCTGTCATACCTATCGAGCCGGTACCGGAAATCGAGCCAATTGAGATCATTGAGCCGCCCGTCGTCGAAGAACCGGTTGTGGAGGTGGTAGAACCAGAACCGATTGTCGAAGTCGAAGAGCCCATCATCGAGGAACCGGTCATCGAAGAACCCATCATTGAAGAGCCCATCATTGAAGAGCCGGTCATAGAGGAACCAATCATTGAAGAACCGGTTATTGAAGAACCGGTTATTGAAGAACCGATCATTGAAGAGCCGGTTATTGAAGAACCGATCATTGAAGAGCCGGTTATTGAAGAACCGATCATCGAAGAACCGGTGGTTGAACCCCCTCCTGTCATTGAAGAACCCGTCATTGTGGTACCCGTTGAACCGGAGGTGGTCATCCCCGAACCTGAACCGGAGGTGGTCATCCCGGAACCTGAGCCGGAGCCGATTGCCAGAGAGATCATTGAAGAGGAACCAATCGAGGAGCCGATCGTCGAAGAAGAGGTGGTTGAGGTTGAACCGGAGGAGCCGCCTCCGCCTCCGATTCCTCCCGTCCCGTTCCTCTTCGAGCCGATGGTCATGAGCGAGGACGAGTACAACCTCTTCTACGCCGAGCCCTTCGACGACAGCTTCGTCGAAGATGACTTTTGGGCCGACTTCTTCATCGTTGGTGAAGATAGCGTCGTCGCATACGACGACGGGTTTTACTTTCTCAACCTCTTTGTCAATGATGAGCGGGTAGGGGATGTCGAGGTCGAGTTTGAGGGAGAGACCCGGTGGATAAACAGCGAGGAGCTCTTCTTCTACGTAAATCCCCACATCACCAGGGCGGCATCCGAGCGGATCTTCGGTGACAATCTGCCCTCCCTCTCCCTTGAACAACTCAACGAGCGAGGGGTCCAGGCCTCGTATGATAGCTCTGCGTTTGCCATTTACCTGACCTTCAGCCTCGAGGATATGCCCGAGCGGATGGTCAGCATCACCACTACCTCCATCAATCGACGCCAGCAGTATGGCATGAGCGGGGCTGTCGTCCTCAAGCCGGTCAAGTTGGCGGTGGCCAGCTCTCTGAGCCTCTACGGGATGATCGATTACCCCAGCGATTTCTCGGTTATCAACAACCGGCTTCTCTCCCTCTCGGTCTCCAACCGCGCCTCGATCTTCGGTGTCGGGCTGAACTTCTACTTCACCATCACCCCCGACCTCACCGGTAAGGGCAGCAGTGCCAAGGTCTTCAACTTTGGCTCATGGAGCGGCTTCTACGACTTTGTGGAGACGAGCCAACGCCTTTCCTTCGGCAATGTTGGCTCTTCGCTCAGTAAAAATGAGAAGGTTCGCGGCGCAACGAACATCGGCTTCACCTTCGAGAAGAACTACTCCTACGGCACCGGCAGTGCCAAGGGCAGCCAGTTTGAGCACCGCATCACCCTCGTCGAGCCCTCGACGGTGATCATTGAGATCAACGGCCAGGAGGTCTTCAATCGACGCTTCCAGCCCGGTACCTACCGGCTTCGCGACTTCGTCTTCACCCAGGGTGCCAACCAAATTCTCATCCGCACCGTCTCCGACAGTGGTGAGGTGCATACCGAGTACGTCGACATGGGCTACGACTACCGCCTCTTGGGCAAGGGCGACACCCTCTACAGCTTCGGTTTCAGCGTCCCTCGGACCAAGAGCCCGGATCAAAAAGGGCTCATCAACATCCCGTGGGTGGACGGGCAGTACCTCTCTTACCACCCTGAGGCATTCACCGCCACCTACAGCCAGCAGATCGGTGTCACCGACACCTTCACCCTCAGCGGGGACTTGGCGTACAGCCCGGGCTTCTTCTCCGGCACCTTCAACGGGGTGCTTGCCACGATGGTGGGAACGAGCCAGCTCCAGTTGACCGTGGGCTTTGACAAGACGAAAATAAGCCCGTCGTTCAACGCCAGCCTTGGCCACCGGTTCAGCTTCCGCCAGGGCTCACCCTTGGGGACGCTGAGTGCCAACATCTCCCACAGTATGCCGGCTCTCGGTGCAGATGACCCGTATCAATCGAACTCGACGCTCTCACTCTCCTACTCGGGCAGCATCACCGAACGGGTGCGCTACACCCTCTCCTCGAACATCGCCTACGACACCCAATTCTCCTACCCTTCGTGGAGCGCGAGTTTCTCCACCGGCTTCTCCCCCTTCAAGGGCTTCTCCATCAGTGGGTCGATCACGGCAAGCGGGAGTGCCAACTCCCAGGGCAAGCCGGTTCTCAGCGCCCAGATCAGCGGCTCGTACTCCTTCAGCTCCAAGCTCAGTTCCAATATTTCCACCTCGGTCCAAAACATCGGCTCACAGAGCGCTGCTACGACAGCCACCAGCTCGATGGGGGTGAGCTGGCGCCCCTCCTCCAACGACAGCATGAGCTTCTCGCTCAACGCCTTCAAGTTCAACGACCCGACGAACAACACCATGAGCGGGTACTGGAACCACAACGGGAACCTCGCCTCGTTCAGCGTCCGGCAACAGATCTCCAACGCTACCGGAATGATGACCACCACCGTCACCGCAAACACCTCGCTGGCTTTCGGTGGATGGGCCGTGGGGGTGGGGCGGTCGGTCAACGACTCCTTCCTCCTGGTCAGGCCCACGGGCGAGTTGCGTTCCAGCTCCATCTCGGTGGCTCGCTCTCTCGACAGCTCCCCCTCCTACCTCAGCCGGCCGCTCGGCAGTGCGCTGTACAACTCGATCTCGCCGAACATGAAGAACAGTGTGGTCGTCTTTGCCACCGGGGCAACCGACTACTCAGCCGGCCACTCCTTCGTCTTTGAAGCCACGCCGCGCAGTCGCCAATCCTTTGTGGCCAAGCTCGTGGTCGAACCCTCCTTCACCGTCAGTGGCCTGCTCTACCACAGCGATGGCTCCCCGTACATCCAATACTCCTCACCGGTCTATCAGGTGCAGTATGACGAGGAGGGGAACAGGGAGTTCACCCGCGATGACTCGCTCTACCTCTTCACCGACCAAGAGGGACGCTACATCCTCAGCGAGGTGAAGAGCGGGACCTATATCTTCGACCTGCAGGTCGAGGACACGTGGTACGCCATCGAGTTCGTCGTGCCGACCATCGAAGGGGAGCGGGTCGGCCTTGAGCGTGTATTACTCCTTGAGGAGTTCATGGTCGGTGACCCGGCAATGGAGAGCCGCATCATCATCCACGATGCGCTCACCGGCATGATCGTCGAGGAGGATGAGGACGTCTTCGGCACCGAACTGGCCACCGGATACGACGCCGAGGTCGTCCTCGATGTGATCGGCCGTATTGACGAGGAGAGCTTCTGGTCGATCATCTTCCCGCCGTTCGACGAGAGCGGTTCCCCATTTGATTTCTTTGATTCCTTTGATTCATTGGATCCTTCCTTCGTCCGCCAAGAACATTTTGAATTCGATGAGTCCATTTTCGATGCGCTCGTCGGGCCGTACGAAGGGGATGGGGACGGTACTCAAGTGGTGACCGCAGCACCCTGACTCTCCTTGACACTTGCCGGTAAAAGGAAGAGTATAGGTATACGGTATCTATTGTGTACAAGGAAGTAAAAGCGTGCAAACAGAGATTATCAACAAGGTATTGAGTGTTGAGGATCGTGCACAAAAGATCATTAGAGACAGCGAACGCAGCGCCAGAGACATAGTCACCGATGCACAAGCCAAGGCTAATGAGATGGTGCGCTCCTCACTGAAGGCAGAGCGGGAACGCCAGAACGCTGTCGTCGCCCAGGCCCAAGCCGATGCCGATGCCCAGCTTGCCGAGTATGAAGCGAGTATTGCCGGTGGCCAACGCCTCGATCCCGACCTCTTGGACAAGGTCGCCGCGCTCATCGTGGAGCGGGTCTCCGTCACCGACTTCGATGAGGAACCGGGCCAGTGAGGAGCAGAAACCCCGTCGATGTCTATGGGTTCATAAACGCCAAGCTGCGGGCCCGCATCGGGAAGATGCGCCAGGACCGCCTGGTGGAGAACCTCCTCAAGGCCCCGACCCTCGTCGATGCCGTCGCGCTGTTGCGTGACAGCCCCTATCGACAAGTCGCCGAGGTCTATGACCGGACGGGGGACCTGCAGCAGATGGAGCTGGTGTTGCTCCATACCGAGATCGAGATGCACCGCTTGGTGACCAAGTATCTGGAGGGCAGGCCGGCGACGCTGGTCGACCACCTCCTGGCAAAGATCGAACTGGACAACCTGAAGAACACCATCCGACTCTGGTACAGCTCCATCGTTCGCCGCCGCCCCATCCGTTTTCGCAGTGAATACCTCTTCAAGGAGCGGATCCTCGGACCCATCAACTGGGTAGGGTTGATCAACGCCACCGGTTGGGAGGAGGTGCAACACCTGTTGGAGGGAACCGACTATCAGGCGGTCATCGACTCCTTCACCATGCAGGTGATTGAGGATGAGGGCCTCTTTGTAGTGGAGAGCGCGCTCGACCGGGCGTGGTATGTGCGCCTGATGGAGATTCTCAATACCCTCTCGCCGCGTGATGGCGAGGTCGCCCGCTCGATCTTCCTTGTGGAGATCGATTTGCGCAACCTCACCACGTTGGTGCGCTACGGGCGCTACTACCAGATGGATGGACCGTCTGTCTCAGCCCTGCTGCTGCCCTGGGGCAGAGTCGCCACCTCCAAGGAGAGTACGCACTACCTTGCCCAGCCACCCGCCGAGCGCGATGCGCTCTTGCTCATCAACCGCTTCTACAGCGGCCTTGATGAGGTGGCGGTGACCCAGAAGCGCGGCAGTGTCCACAGCGATGAGCCGGGGGTGCTGGAGAATCTGAAAATCGAGGAGTACCTCGCCCAGAGGCGGGCCGAGCTCTATCAGAAGATATTGGGCGGCGATCCCTTCACCATCGGCTTGGTGCTGGCTTACTTCTTCCTCTTCAAAGAGGAGACGGCCACCATCAAGGCGACGATCAATGGCAAATACTACGGATATAGCGAAGAATACATCAGGGGGGTGGTAGGATGAACTTGTTTACCAGACCGATGCGGCTCTTGACCGCCGTCGTGCTCGAGGAGACCGGCGATGCGGTCGTGAAGGCGCTGCTCAAGCTCGGCGTGATGGACTTCGTCCACCTCAACCGCCTCGACCCCTCCCAGATGGAGAAGCTCTCCAGCCGCCCCAGCGCCATCAACCGGACGTTGCTTGAGGATCTGCGCCACCGGGTGGAGGCGTTGCTCAGACAGGGGCACATCGCGCTGCCCACCTCACAGAACCTCGATGTCCGTCGCCTTGAGAGGCCCGACATGGAGCTGTATCGTTCAACACTGGACGAGCTGACGGCGAGCCTGCTCTCCATCAAGGAGGAGCAGAAGCAGAGCAACCAAATCCTGATGGGCATCGAAGAGATCCGCCGCTACATCGATGAGGACAAGGGCGAGTACCTCGACCTCAGGGTGGGGACCATCGAGGGGGACCGACAGAGTGACCTTGCAGCCAGGATCTCCTCCTTCGGCGGGTTGTTGGAGAGCTTGGGCGAGGAAGAGAAGCTCATCAGCCTGACCTTGCGCCGTGATGTGGCCCAGGTCGACCCGCTTCTGGAGAAGTTCGGCTGGACCGAGTCCAGCGACCCAGCGCTGCAGAAGAAGGCCATCGGTATCATCCGCACCCGCCTGGAAGGGGAGCGGCAACGAGCGCTGGAGGGACGGTTGAAGAGCGAGCAGGCCGCCGACTCGATCATCGCCGCCAAGCGTGACGACCTCTTTGACATCTGGAGCAACCTGCGCCTCAACGAGCTCAGCGACCAGATCAAGGGCTACTTCTCCTATACCCACAATACGACCCTCTTCTCCGGTTGGGTGCCCGCTGACCAAGCCGAGACGGTGCGGCAGGCCATCATGATGGCCAGCGACGGGCAGTGCGTCATTGAGTGGACCGAAGCGACCGAGGTCGACCGAGCCGAGGTGCCGGTGGCCATCACCAGCCCCAAGGTGCTCAAGCCCTTCCAGAACATGGTCAACAACTACGCCACCCCCGAGTACGGCACTGTCAACCCGACGATCTTCGTCATGGTCGCCTACCTGTCGATGTTCGGCCTGATGTTCGCCGACCTCGGCCAAGGCTTCGTACTCCTGATCGCCGGTCTCCTCTTCTCCCGTTCCTACAAGAAGAACCCCCTCAAGAGCGAGGGGATGATCACGCGCAACGTGGCCAACCTCTTGATCTACCTGGGCCTCTCATCGATGCTCTTCGGCATCCTCTTCGGCTCAACCTTCGGCCTGGAGCTCTTCCCGGCCCTCTGGTTCCCCTTCGAGGCGGTGGTCGCCGGCCACGCGCCCTCCGGCTCGCTGGTCACCGACGTCTACGGCATCTTGGGGATCACCATCAAATTTGGCATCGTCATCATCTATGCAGGCCTCATCCTCAACTGGATCAACCTGACGCGCAAGAGGGCGTTCCTGACGCTGGTGCTGGACAAGAACGGCATCGTCGGCGGCCTGCTCTTCGGCATCGGCCTCTACATGGGCTTCGGCTTCGTGAACAGTGGCTACCACAGTTTCCCCTCCCAGCGCTGGATTGCCCCGGCGGTGGCCATCAGCCTGCTCGGCCTCTTTCTGCGCCCCTTCATCCACGCCTTCATCGAGGCGAAGGAGAGCGGCAAACGCCCTGCCATCGGGGCACTGGTCATGGACGGGGTGATGGAGTGGCTCGTCGATGTGCTGGAGATCTTCACCGGCTACCTCTCCAACACCCTCTCCTTCATGCGGGTCGCCGGCCTTGGCATCGCCCACGCCAGCTTGATGGAATCCTTCCGTCAGCTCTCCGGCCTGGCCGGAGGCGCCGGGGGGTTGGCGATCTTTATCCTCGGCAACGTCCTGGTCATCGTACTGGAGGGCTTGAGCGCGGGCATCCAATCGCTCAGGCTCAACTACTATGAGTTTTTCAGCAGGTACTTCACCGGCAAGGGGGTGGCCTATCGTCCCGTCGGGCTCACCACCACCAGCCGTTCACGTTCGTAGAATTTTTTTAGGAGGGTCGACTATGACCAACATCGAGTTCAGAAGAAGAGTTTCGATGACTCTCGTTGCAATGGCACTTGTGTTGCTTGCATCCGCTTTCGTCTTCGCGCCTCCGGCCTATGCAGCAACCACTGAGGCGGCCGGCAACAGTGTGGACTACAACCTTGCCTTGGTGTGCATCAGTGCCGCCTTTGCCTTCGCCGTTGGTGCGGTGGCAGCCGGCATGGCCATCGGCAAGGTCGGCAGTGCGGCGATGGGAGCGATCAGCGAACGCCCTGAGGTCGCCAGCCAGGCCTTGATCTTCATCGCCCTCGCCGAGGGTCTGGTGGTCTTCGGATTCATCACCAGCCTCATGATCCTGGCCAAGGCGTAGAGGATGAAGTACTTTGTCATCGGTGACGAGGACACCGTCCTGGGATTCTCCCTGGTCGGGGTCTTCGGCATGCAGGCGACAACCAGTGAACAAGCGATGCAGGCGTGGAACAAGGCCCTCGAGGACCCGGAGGTCGGAATCATCATCATCACCGATGATGTTGCTGCTCTCATCAGGAGCCTGGTGGACCGATACCTCTTCAGTGAGTCATTCCCGCTTGTCGTCGAAATTCCCAGTGCCCACTCGAAGGAGGGGCCGCCAGACCTCAGGGGCCTGGTCAACCAGGCCATCGGGGTCTCCCTATAGGAGTCGGTATGGCAACCAACGACAACCGTCTGCTTGACGGCATCATCGAGCAGGCCGACAAGAGCGCACAAAAACGAATCGAGGATGCCAAGGCCAACGCTCAGGCGATCCTTGCTGAAGCCGAGGGCCGCATCGAGGCACAAAAGAGTGTCCTGGAGCGTGAGCTTGCCCAGCGCCTCAAGCTCATCGAGCTGCGCCTTGAGACCAACAAGGCCAGTGCTCGGCGTCGTTCGATCCTGGCAGAGGTCGATGAGCGCTACCAGGCGGTCATGGAGCGGGTGATAGAGCGATTCGATGCCAAGACAGTGAGCGCCCACTTGAGCCAGTGGATTGCCGAGGCGACACTCGGCCTCGACCTCAGGGAAGCGAAGGTCGCCTTCAGCCGCAAGGCGCCGGTGACCGAAGAGCACCTCAAGAAGGCCACTGCCCTGATCGCCAAGGCTACCGGAGCCGAGGTCACCCTCCACCTCGAATCCAGGCAACTGAGCGGCCTGGGGGTGGTCGTCTCCTCGATGGATGAGGCGGTGTCGTTCAACAACCAGGTCGAGATCCGCCTCCGGCGCTTTGACCGGGTCATCAGGTCATTGATTCAGGAACACGTATGAAAGAGAGAATTATCGGACGAGTCAAACGGGTAAATGGACCGGTACTCATCGTCAAGGACATCAAGGATGCCATGATGATGGAGATGGTCAATGTCGGTGAGCAACGCCTCGTCGGTGAGGTGGTCAAGCTCTACGACGGACTGGCCACCGTCCAGGTCTATGAGGATGCCACCGCCCTCAAGCCTGGTGACAACGTCTATGGCACCGGCATGAGCCTCTCGGTGGAGCTCGGCCCCGGCCTCATCGGCACCATCTACGATGGGATTCAGCGGCCGTTGGAGCACCTCATGGAGGCCAGCGGCGCCTTCATGGCCCGCGGTCTCTCCTTTGATGCCATCGACCATGCCAAACTCTGGCACTTCACTCCGTCCCTGAAGATCGGCGATACGGTGAAGGCGGGCTCGATCCTCGGCGTCGTAGCCGAAACGAACATGATCGAGCACCGCATCATGGTAAGCCCCCACATCACTGAGGGGGTCATCGCCTCGATCGCCGGTGAAGGCGGCTACACCGTCGAACAGACGATTGCCACCATCGCCCGTGGTGATGGCACCCAGGTCGAGGTTTCGATGATGCAGCGGTGGCCTATCAGGGTGGGCAGGCCGGTTGCCGACCGCCGTCCCCTCTCGGTGCCGCTGATAACCGGCCTGAGGGTCATCGATACCCTCTTTCCCATTGCCAAGGGAGGGACGGTGGCGATCCCCGGCGGCTTTGGTACCGGAAAGACGATGACCCAACACTCCATCGCCCAGTGGTGCGATGCCGACTTGATCGTCTACATCGGGTGCGGGGAGCGGGGCAACGAGATGACCGACGTGCTGCGCGAATTCCCCCAGCTCATCGATCCGAGGACCGGCCACTCGCTGATGGAGCGCACCATCCTCATCGCCAACACCTCCAACATGCCGGTCAGCGCCCGCGAGGCATCGATCTATACCGGCATCACGATGGCCGAGTACTATCGCGACCAGGGCTACCATGTGGCCATCATGGCCGACTCGACCAGTCGATGGGCCGAGGCACTGCGCGAACTCTCCGGGCGCATGGAGGAGATGCCGGCAGAGGAGGGCTTTCCCGCCTACCTGCCCACCCGCATCGCCCAGTTCTACGAGCGTGCCGGCCTCATGCAGAACCTCAACGGCACCACCGGATCGGTCTCGGTCATCGGGGCGGTCAGCCCGCCCGGTGGTGACTTCAGCGAGCCGGTCACCCAGCATACCCGGCGGTTTGTACGGTGTTTCTGGGGGTTGGACCGCCAGCTGGCCAGTGCTCGCCACTATCCGGCCATCAGCTGGCTGGACTCATACAGCGAGTACCTGGTCGATGTGGCCAACTGGTGGCAAGAGCGCAGCGATGGCTCGTGGCATGAAAGCCGGGAGAGAATCATGGACCTGCTGCAACGCGAGGTGCGCCTGCAACAGATCGTCAAGCTGGTAGGACCCGATGCACTACCCGATACGCAAAACTTCATCCTCGAGATCTGCTCGCTCTTCAAGGCCGCCTTTTTACAGCAGAACGCCTTCGACGAGGTGGACCGCTACTGTCCTCCCGAAAAACAGGTGAAGATGCTCAACGCCATCCTCGCCTACTGGCAGCGGGGCAGCGAGGCGATCGCCAAGGGCGTGCCGATGGTCAAGATCAGGCGCCTGAAGGCGGTGCAGGAGATGGCACGCATGCGCCTGTCGGTGCCCAACGATGAGCTTGAGCAGATCGACCGCATCCAACTGCGCCTTGAGCGCTCCATCGACCAGATCGGAGGAATCTATGAACACTAAGGCACAAACGATCCTCGCCCAGGGGGACCGGCGCCTGCTCTCCGGGCGTGAGTACCGGGGAGCCAGCCGGATCGACGGACCGCTGGTCTATATGCGCAATACCCACCCCATCGGCTACGGCGAGCTCGTCGAGGTGGTCGCCTCCGACGGCTCGACCCGGTTCGGCCAGGTGTTGGACACCAGTGACGAGGTGGTCGTCGTCCAGGTCTTCGAGGGAACCGATGGGCTGAGCATGCCCGATACCCGCATGCGCTTCATGGGTGAGCCGCTCTCCCTCGCCGTCAGCGAGGAGATGCTCGGGCGCGTCATGGACGGGCTGGGCAAGAGCCGTGACGGGTCGACCGCCATCGCCGGTTCGGTCGAGCGGGATGTCAACGGCGAGCCGATGAACCCGACGGCCCGTGAATACCCACGTGACTTCATCCAGACCGGCATCAGTGTCATCGATGGGATGACCACCCTCATTCAGGGCCAGAAGCTGCCGATCTTCAGCGGCAACGGGCTGGACCACAACCACCTCGCCGCCCAGATCGCCCGCCAGGCGAAGGTGCTGGGAGGGGATTCGGAGTTCTGCATCGTCTTCGCCGCCATGGGCGTCAAGTACGACGTGGCCCGCTTCTTCATCGACAGCTTCGAGGAGACCGGGGTCCTGGACAACGTCGCCCTCTTCCTCTCACTGGCCGACGACCCCTCCATCGAGCGGACCATCACGCCAAAGACGGCGCTCACGCTGGCAGAGCACCTCGCCTTTGACAAGGGCAAGCACGTGCTCGTCATCATGACCGACATGACCAACTACTGCGAGTCGCTGCGCGAGATTGCCACGATGCGCGGCGAGATCCCCTCGCGAAAGGGGTATCCCGGCTACCTCTACTCCAACCTTGCCGAACTCTACGAGCGGTCGGGAAAGATCGGTGGCAGGCCCGGCTCCATCACCCAGCTGCCGATCCTCACCATGCCCAACGACGACATCAGCCACCCGGTGCCCGACCTCACCGGCTACATCACTGAGGGCCAGATCGTCTTCGATCGCTCGATGCAGGCGCGTGGCATCTATCCACCGATCAACTGCCTGCCATCGCTCTCGCGCCTGATGAAGGATGGCATCGGCGAAGGGATGACGAGAAGCGACCACCCCCACCTGGCAAACCAGCTCTTCGCCTCCTACAGCCACGTCAAGGACGTGCAGAACCTCGCCAGCGTCATCGGCGAGGAGGAGCTGACCACCCTCGACCAACAGTACCTGGAGTTCGGCACCTTCTTTGAGAACCGATTCGTCAAGCAGGGCTTCGATGAGGAGCGATCCATCGATGAGACCCTCGACCTCGCTTGGGAGGCGCTCTCCAAGCTCCCTGCAGAGGAGCTGCAACGCCTCACCGACGAGGAGATCGCCGAACACTACGGCAAGTGAGGAGCGGCTGTGAAGACCAACCTTGCCCCGACACGCAGCAACCTGCTCAGATTGGCCGAAGAGCTCAAGTTCGCCGAGCTCGGCCACGAGCTGCTCGACCAGAAGCGCTCCATCCTCGTCGGGGAGCTGCTCACCCTCGTCGACCAGGCGGTCGACTACGAGGGGAGGGTCGTCAAGGCGCTCTCTGAGGCGCAGAGCGCGCTCAGCGATGCCATCATGCAGATGGGGAGGCTGCGGGTGGGAAATCTTGCCGGGGCGGTGAACATCGACTACTCCATCAACCTCGGCTCACGGCGCGTCATGGGGGTCACCGTGCCCCGGGTGGAGACGACCTTCACCGACAACAGCCCGTACTTCAGTAGTGAGGATACCTCGATCCTTGCCGAGGTCTCCATCGACCGCTACCGCACCACGCTCAACCTGATGGGCCGGCTCGCCGAGCTGAAGGTCTCCATCATGCGCCTGGCCCGTGAGGTGAAGAAGACGATCCGCAAGGTAAATGCGCTTGAGAAGATCGTCATCCCCGACAACAAGGAGACGATTGCCTGGATGCGCGGGCGCATCGAGGAGCAAGAACGGGAGAACTTCATCCTATTGAAAGTCGTCAAGGATCGGATGGACCGGGCCGAAGAGGAGAGCAGGGCTTTGAAAACTCTCAAGAGTAGTGATAGAGTGCACAAGGAGGGCTTGCATGGGAGTTCCATTTAAGCAGATTGTCGTCTACATCGATGGCTCGGAGAGTTCGATGACCGCCATCATGTATGCGATCAAGTTGGCGAAGGAACATGGCTCGTCCCTTACCGCGGTCTATGTCATCAACACCAAGGCGCTCAGCGAGCTGGTGAAGGCGGGTATCTTCGTGGCGGTGGAGCGGGACGAGTACCTACGCGACCTCGCCCTCGATGCCGACCGGTACCTCCACCACGCCGAACGCCTGGCAGAGCAGAAGGAGCTGCAGATCGAGACGGTGAAGCTCGAGGGGACGGTGCCTGTGGTGGTCAAGGAGCTGCTCAAGACCAAGGGGGCCGACCTCCTGGTCCTCGGTGGCATCACCGATATCCGCAGCCGCCGTGAGGAGCTTGCCAGCGAGACCGACCGGATGATGCGGACCGCCCCCTGCCCGGTGTTGGTCGTCCGGGATGACGACGACATCTGGTTCGAGTTCGAAGCGTAAGGAGCTGTGGATGAACGTACTTGATGTATTGGATAAAGATTTGGTCAAGGTGCCGCTTCTCAGCAGCGACAAGCGGGGCATCATCGTCGAGTTGGTCGAAACCCTGGTGAAGGCAAAGGGGTATTCACCTGCCCAGAGCGACCTGATCCTCGATGCGGTCCTTGCCCGGGAGAGCCTTGGCTCCACCGGTATCGGCGGCGGCATCGCCATCCCCCATGCCAAGAGCGATGTCATCGAGAAGGTGACGATGGTCCTCGGCATCAGCCGCCAGTCCATCGACTTCGACTCCCCCGACGGCGAGATGAGCCGGATCTTCTTCCTCGTCCTCGCCCCGAGCAAGCAAGCCTCGGCCCACGTCGAGTTGCTCGCCTCCATCGCCCGTTCCTGTACCAGCAAGATCTTCCGACGCCTGCTTGAACAGGCCCGCGACAGCGAGGAGGTCGTCCACCTCTTCATGGAGTAGCCCCGGCCTCGGCGAGCTTTTGGTCAGAGCCTTGAACAGTTGCCAGCGCGGTACGAGGGCAATCGGAGGGGTGGGACTCCCCTCGGTATGTCGCCGAGAGTACACCGACTGGACTTTTTTGTGCTTTGCCCGTATGGTGTGCTCATTATACGAGGTATGAGGTCCTGCCCCGTGAATCAAATCATCCCTTTTACAGCAACTGAGCGCGACACCCTGGCACAGGGACGGTCGTTGCTCCTCCAGGAACGTCTTGATTTTGTCCAGATCCTTGACACCCGCGTCGAGGACCTGGAGTCTCTTGCGTCCATCGTGGGGCGCGCCTCATCGTTGACGGCCGACCTCGGCTTCTCCTCAAGTCCCCGTACCCTCGACACCCTTGCGGCCAAGCTCTCCAACCAGGGGATCGAGGAGGTGGTGAACCTGCCCGCCAAAGTGGCGCTTGGGCGCTCGTTCACCGTCAGCAAGCTCCACCTCTTCGGCTTCTTGATCAAGCTTGCCCAGCAGGGGTGGCTCATCACCATCTACCAGGAGATCCTGGACTGCTACCACGCCATCCTCTTCTCCCTGATGGCCGAGGACCTCTACATCTCCATCATCAGTGACTCCAATGGCCAAGAGAGCTGGACGCATCGCGCCACGCGGGACTTGGTCGTGATGTGGGAGGAGCGCAGCAACGCCGAAGCGATCTCATTCGCCCCGCTTTTACAGCAACTGTGGGATGTGCGCCATACGCTGGTGCCGACCCTGGGCACCCTCCTTGGCACGGTGGAGTTGCTCAAGCTCTCCTTCCGTCTTCCTGAGACCTGGCATGACTTTCTCGATGAGCAGGGTGGGGAGGAGGAGGTGGTGTGGGCCCTTGATGAGTTTCTCTTCTCATTGAGCTATGAACAGCTTTCCAACCTCCAGGCCCTGATGGATCGCTCGGGCATCGAGACGGTGAGCCGAAGCGAGGCAATGCGCCTCTTGAAGCTGCGCCCGGGGCAGCTGCTCGAAGGAGCGGATGACGATGACCTGTCGGCCATCCGCCTCTACCGTTCGTTTCTTCGGCGTAACGGCTTGGCACGGCTACGCCGCGACGGGGAGCGCAGTGGCCCCCGTCGCACCCTGGAGCAACAGCTCTTGCTCCACCTTTGGCAACATGCCCCTCAGCGTTGAGCGGCGTCAGTGTAGATCTCGTGGATCTCGTCGTGGCCGAGGACCATCACGTCACCGAGGGTCCGTTTTCCAAAGAAGGTCGCCTTGGCGGTCATCTCATCGATCTGCTTGGCTGTCGCTTTGATGCCGAGCTCAGCGAAGGTGGTGGGCATGTCGATCTCGCGGAAGAAGTCGAGCAACGCTGCAATCGAGGCCCGGGCATCGGCCATATCATCACCGCTCATCTTCACGCCCAATACACGCTCGCCGAATCGTGCGAAGCGATCGGCGCGCGCTGAGTAGACGAAGCGCGCCCAGCTTCCCCAGATGGCGGCAATGCCCGCCCCGTGTGCGACATCGAACATCCCGCCCATCTCGTGTTCGAGTTGGTGGGGGGCCCAGTCGCCACGACTTTCGTGCCCACAGCCGGTCAGCCCGTTGTGGGAGAGCGAGCTCGCCCACATCAGGTTTGCCCGCGCCTCGTAGTCGTCGCTGCGCTCTTTCAGCGTCCGTGCCGAAGCGATGACGATGCGCAGCAGTGCTTCGGCCATCTCGTCGGTGAGGGCCATGGTGTCGCCAGCGATAAAGTATCGCTCGATGGTGTGCATCATGATGTCCACCGCGCCACTCATCGTCTGGTAGGGGGGCAGGGAATAGGTCAGCTCCGGGTTCATGATGGCGAACTTGCACCGCGAGAAGTCGGTGTTCAGGCCACGCTTGAAATCGCCATCCTCGTTGGTGATGACGCTGGAGCTGCTCATCTCGCTGCCGGCTGCGGCAATGGTGAGCACTGCTGCCACGGGGGTACAGCCGGCGGGCTTGCGTTTGCCCTCATAGAAGTCCCAGACCTCCCCCTCGTTGTAGATGCCGTAGCCGATCGCCTTGGCGCTGTCGATGACCGAGCCGCCCCCCACGGCGAGCAGGAAATCGACGCCTTCGCGCCGGGCCAGCTCGATGCCGGTGTGGACCAGGGAGAGGCGTGGGTTTGGCACGACACCCCCCAGCTCCACCGTCTCGATCCCTTGGCTCTCAAGCGAAGCCTTGACGCGATCGAGCAGGCCGCTCTCCTTGGCGCTCTGCGATCCATAGTGGAGCAGGACCTTGGTACCGCCCCACTTCTTGACCAGCGTTCCCGCCTGTGTTTCGGTGTCGCGGCCGAAGATCACCTCGGTCGGTGCATAGTAGTGAAATGATGAACTCATGTGATTGACTCCTTTGTCTCAGTATCCAAGGCTTTCGCCGACGATGAGGACCTTCATCCGCCCCTTTGTCTGCTGGCGGGAGAAGACCACGTAGTTTGAGCAGAGGGTATGTTCGCAGCTGCCCGCGTCGAGGGCCATGAGGCTGCGGGGATCGCAGGTTGCCCGTACACACCGTCCCTCCTCGGTGCAATGGGTATCCGATCCCAGGCGCATCGCATTGGCCGGGGCAACGAGCGTCTTGACACGTAAGATCGCGCTGACCAGGTCGGGGACGATCTTGTCCCAACTGGCCACCAAGATCACCTGGCGCGGTCCCCAGAGCATCGCGGCGGTGCGGTTGCTGCGTCCATCGACGCAGTAGATCTCCCCGCCCTCGGTAATGGCGTTGGCGCTGGCCAGGTAGGTGTCGGCGTCAAAGCTCTTGAGAAAGACATCGCGGACCCCGTCGCTTCCCAGATTGGGTTGGTAGCGGTCGTGGAAGGTGAAGGTGCCGCTGCGCAGCCACGCAAGCACCCCTGCCTCCTCCAAGGAGGCCGAACCGCCCACGGCGACCGTGGAGCCCGTCTCCATCATCGTCTGGAGGGTGGGGATGATCTCTTCGATGGTGGGTACAAAGTGCCCCTCGATGTTGTTCTTACCCAACGCATCGATGGTTCGTGCTACCCGCAGCTGTTGGGTACGTTGTTTGAATTGATCCATGGTGTGAAGCCTCCTTTGAGATTCAGGATACCCAAAGCGAGGGTGATGTGCAAGCGACGGTTTGTGCACTGGAAGTGAGTATCGAGGGTATAGTTACCTCTGCATTTCTTTGAGAAGTTGCCAACGGTCGCCAGGCGGCGTATTGTGGAAGAAAGGAGAGTGAGAGATGCACATAACTTTCTTGGGAGCCGCTCAGATGGTCACCGGCAGTTGCTTCTTGGTAGAGGCAGGCACAAAGCGCCTGCTCGTCGACTGTGGACTGCCCCAGGGCAACGATGAGCGCGAATGTGGCAGCGATTTGGCCTTCGATGCTGCAACGATCGACTATCTGGTGGTGACGCACGCCCATATCGATCATACCGGACGGATCCCGCTGTTGGTGAAGAAGGGGTTCACCGGCCGAATCCTGGCGATCTCAGCAACGGTCGACCTGTGCCAAATCATGCTCGCCGACAGTGGCCACATCCAGGAGATGGAGGCACAGTGGAAGGATCGCAAGGCCCGGCGGGCGGGCCAGGCGGGCGTGGAGCCGCTCTACACCGTCGAAGATGCCCAAAGAGCGATGGCGTACTTTGAGCGCTGCTCCTACGACGAGGTCTATGCAATCGATGAGAACCTGAAAGTCCGGTTTCGCGACGCGGGCCACCTCCTCGGCTCAGCCTCCGTGGAGGTATGGGTGAACGAGGAGGGTGGGCAACGAAAGCTCGTCTTCAGCGGGGACATCGGCAACTTCGACCAGCCGCTGATCAAGGACCCGCAGTATATCAGCGAGGCAGACTACGTGGTGATGGAGTCGACCTACGGCAACCGGGTGCACAAGTTGCCGCCCCATGCGGTGGGCAGCAACGTCCCCACCCGGGTGCGCGCCGGTGAGCTGGCCCAGATCATCGAGCGCACCTTCGCCCGCGGCGGCAACGTCATTGTACCGGCGTTTGCCGTCGGTCGGACACAGGAGATCCTCTATCTGCTGCGCGTCATCATCGAGGAGGGGCTCTGTCCCTCGGCAAAGGACATCCCCGTCTTCGTCGACAGCCCGCTGTCGGTGAAAGCGACGCGGATCTTTGCCGGAAACCTCTTCGGCTACATGGATGATGAGACGATGGAGCTGGTGAACAAGGGGATCAACCCGATCCTCTTCCCCTCGTTGGTGACAATCGTCGACACGGCCGATTCGATCGCACTGAACAGCCGCAAGGAGAGCTGCGTCATCATCAGCTCAAGCGGCATGTGTGAGGCGGGGCGGATCAAGCACCACCTGAAGCACAACCTGTGGAGGAGGGAGTGCACCGTCCTCTTCTCCGGCTACCAGGCCGGGGGGACGCTCGGCCGATCAATTCTTGACGGGGCGCGTCATGTGACGATCTTCGGAGAGCAGATCGACGTGCGCTGTGAGGTGACCGAGCTGTCGGGAATCAGCGGCCACGCCGACCAAGAGGGCTTGATCGCCTGGATCGAGGCGTTCACCACCAAGCCCACGCGTACCTTCATCGTCCACGGTGACAAGGATGTGGCGCCATGGTTTGCTTCCTTCGTCACCCGTACCCTTGGTATCGACGCTTATGCCCCCCGGTTCTTGGAGCGCTTTGACCTGCTCGATGAAACGGCTCTGCCGATCGCACAGCCGGTGGACGACATCGTCGTGCCGTACATCCGCCGCCTCAAGCAGGCAGTGGGGCTCTTGGAGAAGCAAGAGCAGACGCTGCTGGATGTGGTGGCGCGGATGCAGAAGGCGGGGTCTAAGACCTTGCTCGAAGAGAAACGGGCGGTGAGGCTGACCAACGCCATCAACCGGCTGGCCAGCGACCTGGAGTTCTTGGGGATCAAATGGGGGGGAGACGACGCGTGATCAGGTGAGTTTGAGGCCGAAGGTCGACCCCCAGCTCTGCGTCTCCAAGATGGTGAAGCCCATCCGCTCGTAGAAGCCGAAGGCACGGACATTGCGTCCGTCGACGCCGAGGTGGATTCCCTCGGCCCCTTGGTCCTTCGCCCTCTGGATGAAGGTCTGCATCAGGCTTCGTCCCAGCCCTTTGCCCTGCAGCTCCTCCAAGAGGTCGATGTGCAGATGCGCTGGGTAGCCGAGGTTCTGCCACAACCCCTCGCCCGGGCCTTTGAGCAAGGTCTTGGCCACGGCGTGTTCAGCCTCGCTCTTGAATGTGGTCTGGGAGCGGTAGTGCAGCTGCAACGGCGGCAACCACACCTGTTGCATCCAATCGTTGAAGAGGCGGGTGTCACTGGTGCCTACGATGTAGCCGGCTGGCCGGCCTATTTCGTTGATGGCCACGAAGCAGAGCTCGGGCTCGAAGAAGAAGTAGGGAGCCGCCCAGTAGTGGCCGACGAGGAATTTGTCGTGGTAATGGTCGCTTCCATCAAGACCGGCCATCGCCGTCTTCAATGCGATCTCGTAGATATACGGGATGTCCTGTGCCAACGCTCGACGGATATTTTGCATACGGGTGCTCTCCTCATATCTCTTACTGTCTACAGTAATGTGAATTCGTCAATTCCTCAATCCTAAAATCGAAAAAAGTAATGTGTTGTATTTGAATAAGATAGATACTAGGTGAAAAATAAATGTAAAAGTGCTGGACAAAAGGTCTGCAAGTGTGTAATATCCCTTCTCGTTGGCCTTGAACACGAGTTGTTCACCTCACTGCGGGATTCAGGTCCCTTGACGGAGGGGTAGCAAGTCGAGTATTATTAAAGGCCCTGCCCACCCCAGCGGTGGCAGTGACCGAGAAGGTTCAGCAATGGACCGGATGCTTTTTGACAGTTGAGCGTAGGGAAGAATAGAGAGATTGGAATAGTGGAAGACCATCGAGGGCTTCCTAGTCAATTCGGGCACGGCGGGGCCAGCCTGCTGTGCCGCATTGCTGGGGCGAACTGAGAAGTTGTTGAGTCCGGTCCCTCGGGACCGGGATTGATATGACGGAGAGTTTGATCCTG
>JALOBD010000113.1 GCA_023228445.1 Sphaerochaeta sp.
GCTCCCTGACCCAAATCTGGGCGTGCAGGGACGAGAGTTCCAACACCATCTTTCCAAAGCTGTTACTGCTATTATTATCGTATTTTACCCTTGTTATCAAGGAGCTTTCGCTGCCGAGTGAATGGGTGAGCTCGATGACTTGACCAAAGAGTTCATCCACCCCCCACCTTACCATCACGTGTGCATAGCAGGAGGGAACCTCGATGGTCATCACCCGCTGTTGGTAGGAACTGGCATCCTCCTGGCCCGTTTCAACGAGCCGTCCCTCCTTGATCAGGTAGAAGCTGCCATCATCACTGCTGTGGACCACCACCAAGCTCTCGGTGCCGGTGAGGTGCACACGAATCGTATCGGGTAGCGTCCGCCTGACGGTCGCCTCCTCCACGGTTGCCAACTCCCTCAGGCGCGCAGCCTCCTTGGACGGGGAGAGACGCATCAACGGCTTGCCCACCAAAGTGGAAAGCAGCGCCTTGGCCTCGCAACTCACCGCTTCACCCTCCCCTTCGGTGGTGATGACCACCTGTTTGACGGTGTAGAAACCACTGGTGTAGAGCCACACCAAGGCCAACAGCGCCGCCATGAGAAGGAAGACGAGGAGGAGGCGGGTCTTCAACTTCATTGGCGCCTCCCTGCAAGCGCGCGGTAGATGAACGCGCAGCTGGTGAGGACGACGACCAGGCTCGTCCCCCCCTGGCTGAAGAACGGCAGCGGGACACCGGTGGGAGGAAGCAGGCCGGTGACCACAAAGAGGTTGAGGAGAGCCTGGAGTGCGATCATCGTCGTGAGGCCGAAGGCAACGAGGGAGAGGAAACGATCCTCCCCATCCCTTCGTCGCGCCGCTGTATAGCCGAGGTGTATGAAGATGATGAAGAGGGTGATGATGAGTGTGACGCCGACAAGGCCGATCTCCTCGCAGATCGAGGCAAAGATGAAATCGCTGTGTACCTCGGGCAGCAACCCCTCCTTATAGACACCATTTCCCAGCCCCACCCCGAACACCCCTCCCCGCCTGATGGCCTTCAGGCTCACCGAGACCTGGTAGTTGATGCCACTGGGATCGAGGGTTGGCAGCAGGAAGCTTGCAACACGCCGGATGCGGTACCCTTGGCCCAGCAGCGCCACCAGGGCAGGAGGAGTGACAAATCCAAAGAGCACCACCAGCGATTGCCAACGCAAACCCGATGCCACCAACATCGCGCAACACTGGGCCAACAAGAGCAGGGCCGAGCTGTAGTCGCGCCCAGCGAGGATCAGGGCGGTGACAACGAGGGCGACCAGCGCAGGGGTGATGAAGATCCGTTGGTCCAGGGCTGACTCGCCACGCCTTGAGAAGTACGAGCCATAGTAGAGGGCGATGGCGATCTTGGCGAACTCGGAGGGCTGGATGCTCGGCAAGCCGGCGATCTCAAGCCATCGGCGTGAACCGAACTTCTGTTGGCCGTAGGAACTGAAGAGGGTGAGGCCAAGCAGCACCACCACCGCCAGCAGCGAGAGCGGCGAGAGACGCCTGATGAGCGGGGAAGGCAAGAGGATGACCAGGGCGATGGGGACCAACGCGTAGAGGGCGAAGGTGAGCTGGCGGTAAAAGAAGTAGGCGTGGTCGAGCTCAAAGGAGAGCGCCTCGTTGTAGGAGGCGCTGTAGAGCATCACCAGGCCTATGGCGGTGAGCAGCACGGTGACCAACGCGAAAAGAAACGGTGCGTTGTCCGCCACGTGCCGTCCTCCCTTGATGGCAGGTCGTGTGTTGATCAGATAGTCGTTGTACTCGTCCATGGCAGCCTACCAGAGGATGATCAACGAGATGGCCCCGCACACCCACGACGCAACGATGAACCGCCGTACGATCGTACGCTCCCCCATCCCCTTCAGCTCGTAGGCGTGGTGCAACGGGGCGATGGTGAATGCCTTGCGTCCGAAGCGGCGGATCGAGATGATCTGGATCAAGCTGGTGGCCAGCTCGACCAAAAAGAGCCCTCCGGCACAGAGGATCAACACCTCGGCTTTCAGCATCAGGGCCTGGATGGCGATGTACGAGCCCAACATATGGCTTCCTGCGTCGCCCATAAAGTACCGGGCCGGATGGGCGTTGAAGAGCAAAAAGACTGAAACAGCACCCAAGAGTGCCGTGGAGGGGGTGTATCCCCGCTTGAAGGAGACGGCGACGATGAGCAACAGAAGCGGGATGCTTGAGCCTGCGGCCAGGCTGTCCAGCCCATCGGTGATGTTCACCGCATTGACGAAGAAGAGGAGGTAACAGAGCGCCAGCGGGTAGTACCACCACCCAAGGTTGAGATTCACGGTGAAGATATCCACCGAGGTGTCGGCGTACGAAGAGCGGGAGAGGAGGATCAGGAGGGCGATGGCGCCTGCCCACTGCAGGGCAAGCTTCACCAGCGAAGGGAGGCCGTCAGCAGAGGAGGAGCGTGCCTTGGCCCGGTCATCGACCAAGCCGATGAGGCCAAAGACGACCATCGTGGCAAGTGGAATGAAGAGAAGCGGGTCGCCTCTGTCCGGATCGAAGAGGCTGACGATGAGGGTGGCGAGGCCGAAGGCGATGCCCCCGACCACCGGCGTGCCACCCTTGTCCATCTGCGTCGACAGGAGCTCCTCCTTGATGATCGCTCCCACACGGCTGTGACGCAGCAGCAGCAATGAGAGGAGCCACGTCAGGAGTGCGGAGAAAAAAAAGAGGAGGACTGGCCTAGGCATATCGATGCCCCCGCGCCTGCAGCGAGGGGATGAGACGGTCGATGGCGACGCTACGGCTCGCCTTGAGCAGGACCAGGTCCCCTTCCCTGATCGTCTTGTTCACCTGCTCGCCCAGTTCAAAGAAGTCTTCGGTCCAGGTGACGGTACCGCGGTACCCGAGACGGGCAAGCTCATCCTTGGCGTCCCGCATCTCCTCGCCATAGAGGTGTGCCTGGGAGAATGAGGAGGTGGCCAACAGGTGGCCGATGAGCCGGTGTGCCCGTCGACTCTCCGACCCCAGCTCCTTCATCGGGCCGAGGACCACCTTCTTGGCCCCCTTCCAGGAGAGGGTGGAGAGGTAGCCGAGGATACCTCTGGTGGAGTCCAGGCTTGCGTTGTACGTGTCATCGATGATCGTGATGGGCCCGCTCTTCACCGAGGTGCGCCCACTCATCGGCTCAAAGCCCTCCAGCGCCGCAGCGATGGTCGATGCTCCGATACCCAACGAATCGGCGACGGTGATGGCCCCCACCACGTCCTCGAGGAGATGGCGTCCGACGGTGCGGACCGTGAAGTGGTGACCATGCCAAGAGATGCGCCATCCATCGAGGCCCAGGTCGATGGCTTGCACGTCGGTGTGTTGATAGCGCGTGAGCGCACGTCCTGCCGATGCTTCGATCAGGGGAAGGTGGGTACACCCCTCACTGATGAAGCCCGCCTGGACAGCGGGGTGGAAGATCTTCGCCTTCTCGGTCGCTGTGGTACGCACCGAGCCAAACTTCTGGAGGTGGGAGATGCCGATGTTGGTCAACAGTGCGTGCGATGGCCGGAGGATGGAGACGAGGCGTTCCATCTCCCCGACATGGTCGATGCCCAGCTCAAAGACCCCGTACCGGTCGTGGGGTGAGAGGGTGAAGACCGACAGCGGGAGACCGTATTCGCTGTTGAGGTTACCCGGCGTCCGTGCGGTGGGCCCGCTCCCGCCCAGGATGGTGGCCAGTGCCTCCTTGGTGGTGGTCTTGCCCACACTGCCGGTGATGCCCACCAACGTCGCACCCCTGATGGCGTCTATATACGCGGCTGCAAGACGGTGCAGGGCGGCAAGCACATCATCAACGCCAATGACGCTCATTGCGCTGAGCGCCCTCGCCTCCTCTGCCCGGTGGATGGGCACGACAACGGCCACCGCGCCGCGCTGCTCGCCATCGGCGATGAACGAGAAGCCGTCGAAGCGCTCTCCACCAAGGGCGAAGAAGAGCGAGCCCGGCCCGCAAAGTCGACTATCGATCTGGGCGTTGGTGACCAGTGCCCGGGACAGGCCGAAGCACACCCCCTGCATCAACGGTGCAAGGCGAGGGGGTGTGAGGCCAAGATTCCCAAGGTGCTGGCCGCTGGTCATAGGCTTGTCCGGGCCACGCTGGTGACGCTCTGGGCGGTGATCGGGATCAGCTCGATCTCCTGCCGCCAGGCGCCGTCGATGAGGGATTCGGGCATCCCCAGGGTGGAGATGCTGGCTTTGAGCAGCCGTTGCTGCTCGGCAAGGCCGAGATGGCTCTGCTGCAGCGAGCGGTACTCGAGCGTCAGGGCGCGGTTGATGCCCCGCTGGTAGAGCGGCAGCATCATCGAAGCGACGAGGGCGGTCAGCAGCACCATGAGGGCGAGGCGCGAGAGCGACGTGGAGTGTCGATGCTCCACAATCTTGTTGTTCTCATACCATTCGTGTTCCATGCATCACCTCCTACAGTTTCTCTATGACCCGGAGTTTGGCGCTCCGGCTCGGTGGATTCTCATTGCGCTCCTCTTCGGTGGGGACCGCGGGTTTTTTGGTGAGGATCTTCACCTGCTCGGGAGCAAGGCCCTTGAAAAACCACTTCACGATCCGGTCCTCCAGCGAGTGAAAGCTGATGACACCAATGCGTCCGCCCCGCTTCAGCGCCCGCAGCGCCCCGGAGAGGGCGACCTCGATGCGGTCCAGCTCACCGTTGACCTCGATGCGGATGGCCTGGAAGGTCCGGGTCGCCGGGTGGAGGTGGCCGTGGCGGTACGCCGGCGGCACCGCCTTGTAGATGATCTGGGCCAGGCGTTCGCTCTCCTGGATCTTGGAGAGGCGGCGTTCACTGACAATGGCACGGGCGATGCGGCGGCTGTAGCGCTCCTCGCCATAGCGATAGATCACATCAGCAAGCCGCTCCTCAGGGTAGCCATTGACCACATCGATGGCACTGATCGGCTCATCGGTGTCCAGGCGCATATCCAGCGTCTCACCCTTTCTGAAGGAGAAGCCGCGCCCACTCTCCTCATAGTGGTACGATGAGATGCCCAGGTCGAAGAGGATCAAGTCGTATTGTTCTGCCTCCGCACCCTTGAAGAACACGTCAAACGCGATATGGACAGGTTTGAAGCGAGGACCGAAGGGTTCCATGCGGACGGTCGCCTTGGCGAGGATCGATGCATCGCGGTCGAGGCCGATGACCGAGAGATTGGGATAGGAGGAGAGGAAGCGATGGGTATGCCCACCCTCGCCACAGGTGCAATCCACGAGGGTGGCCTCCCCCTCAGGGCTCGGTGTGAGGTAGTGGAGCACTTCATCTGCCATGACCGAATAGTGGACGTACTCCATCACCCCTCCTTTCGGTTCATCTGGCTCAACGACTGGGCCGCATCCAAAAACTCATCCATCGATTCGGTAAGGTACTTCTCATACTCACCCTTGCTCCACAGCTCCAGATAGTGGCCGGTGCCGAGGAGCACCGACTCCTCCTTGGTGGAGAGACCGACGCTCTCTCTCAGGCTCATCGGGATATTGAGTCGGCCGACCTTGTCGAACTCGCACAGCTGCGCCGGGGCGATCATCCCCCGCTGCAAGATCCGCAGCTTGCGGTCGAACATCGAGCTGGTGGTACTGATGATCGTGTCCTTGAGCTCTTCGAAATCGGAGGGGAGCATGAGCCAGAGGCAGGTCTCCAGACCTCGCGTCACGTAAAGGGCCTCGCCGGCCAACGCACTGCGCAGCCGGGCGGGTATGAGGATGCGACCTTTCTCATCGATGGTGCTGTAGAATTCACCGGTCAACATCACAAGACTCCTCAAACGTGCCACAAATTTGGGAATTCTTCCCACTGGTACCCATTAATGTACACTGCTTACCACCAAAGTACAACTAAACTTTTGCTATTTTCAGTAGTGGTTAGGAGATAAATGCCCCCTATCCCTTAACAAACGTCTAGCTTTGACGCAAAAAACACCCCGTCCGGGGTTCGGACGGGGCTGTATCTCACGGTTTGACGGTCAACGCTTGGGGTTGAAGATGTTGTAGTCGATATCGGCGAAGATGAGGTTTCGCTTCTCGGCTTTGACCAACCACTCGGTGTTCACCGCGTTCTTGCACATGTTGGAGTAGACGACATTGAAGTTCGACAGATGGTCGATGACCCGCTTGCGGGCGTACTCACTGCTGCTCTTGTTGTACATCATGAACGACCAATCGCTGGCCATCGAGAGCAGTACCTCCCGGGCGGCTTGGTTGAGGAAGCGTTGTTTGAGGCTCACCTGGTCGCCAAAGCGTTCGGCCAGCTCCTCCATCCGCTCGATCGCCTTGTGGATGTGACGGTATGACCAGCTGTTGGCCCCGTCGAGCCACACGGCACTGTACCCGCCATGTCCCCAGGAGGAGAAGGCCGGCTGAACGGTCTGCAGCTCCTCCCCGTTCTCCAAGAAGAGCGAAGGGGTGGTCATCTCCACCTGATCCGGGTTCTTGGCGATGAGGCGGATCACCTCCTCAAGCCACGTCACCCCCTCAAACCACCAATGGCCGAAGAGCTCGGCATCGAAGGCGAGGGTGAAGAAGGGCACCTCATCGAGCTTGGCAGCGAGGGAGCGTGCCCGTTTGTTGAGGGTATAGAGGAAGTTCTTTGCGTGTTCAACGGTACGTCGTTGGGCCAGCGACGGCACATAGGGGACCTTCAAGTCGGTCTCACCGGTGATGGCCCAGTACTTGAAGCCGGTGAAGACCCTCACCTCCGGCTCGTGGATGTACGGGCCGATGTACTCCATCGGCAGGTCGTAGCCGATATCCCGATAGAACTCACGGTAGACCCTGTCGGTGGGATAGCCGCTCTCGTTGGACCAGACCAAGCTGGTCCCGTTGAAGTC
>JALOBD010000176.1 GCA_023228445.1 Sphaerochaeta sp.
ACTGAGCCCTGCCCTCCCAAAAGCTCAAGACTAGCCACATCCATGATGGGCAGGTATACTAAGGCCATGAAAGATTCATCACCCTACCAGCTGCCCCATCTCAGCGAGGCGCTGCTTGATTCGATCATCTTTGCCATGGAAGACCAAGTCACTTTCCACTACATCGACCTCAAGAAGGCTGAGGTCATCACCGAAGAAGAGAAGTCCTACATACTCGAAGAGGATGAAGGTGAGGTGCGGCAGCGCTTCATGCCCATCCCCGACTGGACCCCCTCCGACGGCTTTCGCCTCATGGAGACATTTGCCTTCCAGGTCAGGAACCAGAGCCTCCAACACAAGCTCATCGATGTGTTGCAGAGTGGCAAGGGGGTCTTCCGCAAGTTCAAGGACGTACTTGCCGAAGAGCCGGTCTTCGAGCGCCGGTGGTTCACCTTCAAGGATGAACAGCTCAAGCGGGTCGTCGTCAGCTGGTACCGTGGTCAAGAGGGGGCGTTGGACCTCGAGCACCTGAGCCCGGAGATTGAGGAGTTCTCCGAGGACATCCTCTTGGAGGACTTCTCCTACGAGATATACGAAGGGCCCACCACCGATGATATCGAGGCATTGGTCCAGGCCACGCTCAACGAAATGAGTGAGGGCTCAGAGGAGGACAAGATTGGATCGCTGCTGCTTACCCGACGCCTGGAGTGTGAACGACCCGATCACTACTTGCTTGCCCGCGCCTATGACGGGACGCTGGCTGCCATCCTCATGTACTGTCCACTGACCGAGGAGGTGGTGCAGGTACCCTTCTTCACCGTGGCAGCGCAATACCGCGGCATGGGTCTTTTCAGGTTACTCTTTGATGCCTTCAGCCGCCAGATGTCCCGCTTCCACTACAAGAAGATGATCGTCAATCTCGCAGGAGAGTCAGTGAGCCTTGAGAAGTACTTCTCCCCCTACAAAGCCCGCAACGCCACCAAGCAGGTGACCCTCTCCACCGAGTCATGGAATTTGTTGCACCCCAGCCTCGAAGGGGCGTTTCTTTAGACCAAGGGACATGCATGCGCATCACCGTCTGTGAAGACAAACACGATCTTGGCGTCGAGGCCGCCAAGCTCGGCACCCTCCTCATCAACGAGGCGATTGCCAAGCGGGGAGAGGCGACCATCGTCGTGGCCACCGGCCTCAGCCACTTCTCTCTCTACGCCCACCTCGTCCAGGCTGGCCTCGACTGGAGCAAGGTGACCGCCTTCGGGCTCAATGAGTATGTGGGGATCTCCCCTTCCCACCCCTCATCATTTCGTCACTACCTGCACAGCCGCTTCATCACACAGGTGGAGCACCTCAAGGCCTACCATGCGGTCGACGGGGACGCCCCCGACTTGAAGGCGGAGGTCGCCCGTCTCAACAACCTTGCCAAAGACCGGCAAATCGACGTCGCCTTCCTTGGCATCGGGGAGAATGGGCACATCGGGTTCAATGACCCACCGGCTGATTTCAACACCACCGAACCCTACATCATCGTCGAGCTCAGCGAACGCTGCAGGCGCCAGCAGGTCGGCGAAGGGTGGTTCCAAACCCTCGCAGAGGTGCCCACCCAAGCCATCACGATGTCGGTGCGCCAAATGCTGCACTCGCGCCACGTGATCTGCTCGGTACCCGACCAGCGCAAAGCCCGGGCCGTGGCGATGTGTCTCTACGACCAGATCTCCCCCTACTCGCCAGCCTCGGTGTTGAGGACCAAGCGTGAGTGCACCCTCTTTCTTGACCGGACCTCCTCCATCCTCATCATGGGCGACCGGCGCTGATCTGGCATGCCATCATTATGGAATTCTCACCCCAATGCCCACCAGAGTAGAGAATTCCCCCTGATGCAGCCCAGCCAACACCACGGATACCCTCTGTTCAAGCCACATCCCTGGAGTCACGTAGCGGACGCCAGTGGCGAGGGTCGCAAGCCCATGGGGGCCCTCCATTTTCTCCTCATCAGTGCCCTCATACCACATGCCGAACATCCCTCGGACAAACCCCATCAGACCTGCAGAGCCGTAAGGCTTGGCGCGAGGAAAATCATAAAGTGGGAACATGAGCTCGATGGTACCATACACGGTAATACCCATCTCCGGTGCCATCTGGATCAAGTCCATGCCAAAGCCGAGTCTGAGCCGATTGGAAAACGGCATGCGATAGGTCGCTTCAAAGCCTAACGTGAACGGATACGAGATTGCGGAACCTTCCATTCGGGCAAAGGTGAGTCCGGCCGTAACCATCGCCATCCGACTCTGATTCAACGTACTCTTCTCCATCATGGCATTCAGTGCTTCTCGCCTCTGGGACTTCGAAAGAGCGTTCTCTGCCTTCCTGATTTCGCTTCTATGATACTGTGTGAGGCGCGAGGTGTACCAATGCTCGACAGGTATTGCGGGATCGTGGCGATAGTACATCACCCGATCCATCGCCTCTGAGTCCTTGTGCGAATAGATCGTCTCTCCGGTATCGGTTCGACGCAGGGTAACCGACTCGACGACAACCCCGTACTCAGAGGGATTTTCACCCACATAGATGCGGTATGAGATCGATCCAGTGAGGGCGATATCCGCTGTAGAAAAGTATGCCTCGAAGAGGTCGACAGAGTCCAGGTATCGTTCATACTCCTCGTGACGACGCGCAGACTCAGCACCTAAGTCCGGTACCCTCTCTCCCGTCATCGATTCGAAGGGAACATAGAGGTCGATCGGTATGGGTTGGTTCAAGATCGAGAGGCGAATCGCCACTGGCCAACTATTGCGCAGCCCGTTGTATGCCCCCACCTTGATCATCACCGAATCCTGGATCGAATCGAGGGCAAACGTGGTCTTCTCCAGGTGTTTGTACCCATCGACAATCTCGTTCTTCAACTGCTGGAGCGCTGGTGATGCAGAATCCCGCAGTTGCCGTTCCATCTGTGTCACTTCATCATCCTGCATGCGTCGAATGTCATCGAGGCGCTCAAGCCGGAACCTCTGTGCAGCTTCAGTAGGTCGACCTGCGAGCATCTCACCGGCCCGGTAGGGTCGCCCACGCTCCTCTTCGATCTGTGCTGCATACCGCTGGTCGATCTTCGCTCTCTGCTGGGCGATTTGTTCAATCATATCGTCTTCGATCGCCCTAAACGCCTGCTTCTTTTGTTCAATTGCCGAGATTTGCGCCAGTGGGTCCTGCTGTTGCTGTTCAGTGGCTGCTCGCCTGACAGCCTGTTCAGCCCGCCTCTGCATCCCGAGGGCAATCGCCTGGATCTGTATGCCGGTGCGCTGTAGGGATTCCTGTTGCTGGCGCACCTGCTCCTCTTGCCACACCTGCTGTGCTGCTTGGTTCTTGTTGATCTCGGCCATCACCGCCTGTAACTGAAGGCTTGCTGCATCACGCATCTGTGCATTGGAGAGGGCATCCTGCAACTGGGTACGCTCCAATTGCAGTGCCTCGGCCTCTTGGGAGAGCAAATTCCAATAGTCAAGCTCGACACCGGCTTTTGTCCGCTCCAGTTCCGGCACGACCGCCTGGCCGTCAAGGGCCCGGGAGATTGTGGCATACGTCTCAAACTCCTCATAGCGCCTCAAGAGTTGCAGCAAGAGCATCTGCTGCTCCCCGTAGGATAAACGGGCCAGCTCTCGTCGTTCGATGTCATCGATATACCGTTTGACTTCGCCGAGCGCCCCAAGATACAACGGCAATGCCTGTTCATCGAGGAACGCGTTGATCTGGTACCTCCCATCGCCTCCCAGCCTACCCGCGTCAAGGCGCACCCCCAGTAACTCAAGGGAGGTATCCACCTGCGCGTCATGTACAAACAGTTGGCTCTCTTCGCTCCGTTTGCCGGCGGTGGTCTCTTTGATCACAACCCGTTGCGTAGATCGGACCCGACTGGACAGCTGGGAGGCGAGGGTTACCAACGCTTCATTCTTCGCCTCATCAATGGTATTTCCATATCCAATGGCAGTGTAACTGGCTCCGTGCAAGAGACCAAAGGTGAGAACGAACATGGCCGATACGAGTGCCATGCGCAGAATCATAGATTTGTTGCTCAAGGGAAACGCTCCTCAATAATGATCGGCAAGGATCTCGGCAGAGTGTACCCCATTCTCACCACCGACGCAAGAAATGAAAAATGAGCAAAGGGGAGGGTCTCACCCTTGTGTCTGATATATTAGTATGTTAGATTTAAGGCATCCCTACGTATGGAGGAATCGAGCATGATGCACATGACATTGAGATGGTTTGGCTCAAAACACGATACCGTCACCTTGGAACAAATCCGACAGATC
>JALOBD010000114.1 GCA_023228445.1 Sphaerochaeta sp.
ACACGTCGAATGCGGCCGACACCTCGCTGACGGTCATCGGTCGTTTCGCTCCCCGGTCCGAGGCCAGGAGGATGTTCGCCCTCTTGATCGCCCTGGCTGATGACTTCCCCTTGTTGACGATGGCCTTAAGTTTCTTTCGGTCCTCGTCGGTCAATTCGATCATGTACTTGATGGTCGGCATGGTGGTACTTCCTCCTTGATTGTAGCATACAAGAAGGGTACACCAGAATGAGGTTTTATACAACTTTTAGATGTTACAAGATACTAGGTTTTTTTCTAGATTTCTTGAATTCACTGTACTTATGTTCCTTGAAGATGACCAGCATCTCCACCTCAGGTGCCGTAACTACGTTAATAACGTCAATCTTGTGTTCATACGCTTTGCTGAGCTTGAAGGACTATTTTCTGGAATCAAGGATACGTAATACGGTAATTTTTTGGGGAAACCTTTTACGGAGATACCGCTGTTCGAATGATTTAGCCCCTCTGCACCGAATGGTCTTTTCCTCAAGCAACTAGCTTCGGTTGAAAATCAATCTGTTTGAATCCAAGAGCAGTTCAATGACTGTTTGTTCCGGCGCACCCTCGCAAATGCATGCTATGTACTTTTCCAGTTTCATTCTTCTCTACCCTCAGCACCTCTTGAGAGCGTTTCTCAGCTTCATATAGGATTCGTAGAGTGGAGCGGTACCGTCCAGGAGGCTGCTCTGATAAGCGTCACTCTTTTTGATGTCATTGCGCGTGAGCAATGTCGCGAGGTTGTCCACGGTGATGCCTGCCCTGTTTCGTACGATATAGATGTTGTCGTTGGCATTGAACTCATCCAAGAGTTCTGCATAGTGTGTGGAAAAGACCAGTACAGCGCCCTTGGTGTTGATCGTCTTGTCCATGTAGAACCGTATCAACGTCGATATTATCTCTTTGTTGAGATGATTTTCCATCTCATCGATGATCAAATACCCTCCACTTTTAAACAACTTCATGGATTGCATAAAGATGTGGATGCCTTTGATGGTCCCTGAAGAGAGGTAGCGGTTCAGTTCGGAGGCGTGCTGGAGAAGAATTTCGTCCTTGCCCCTGAACTTCAGGCAAATCGGAGCTTCCTTCTCTGCGCTACTGTAACTCAAGTACTCGATGCTGGGGTCAAAGAATGCGATGAGTTCAGGTGGAATATCTCCTCTCAGCGGGAGGAGGTTGTTGTTGGTGTATCGCAACATATCAGTGATCATTACTTGCTGGGTCCTGGTCTTATTGAAAGCGACGATGATACTTACATCGTCAAGGAGAAACTCTTCTTCCTGATCTCTTGTCAGGCTTGCCGTCAGGGTGGAGAAATCCAACAGGTTTCTTTTGTTCTTGATCGTGGTCTCTGGTTTGGAGAAGAGTTGCTCCTCGCCAATAATGAGGCGATTCTCACGTCTGTACAAGACTGTATGGAGTTTATTGACCGTGTTGTCATCAGCATAGAAGAAGAGGTCGAATGTTACGTGTTCATCCTCTTCAAGTCCACTGAAGATCTCAAGGGAGTCGATGGTGTTGATGGGCTCGTTTTTCAAGAGCCGCAGAGCAAAGGCGATTACTTTCAGGAGCGTGGTTTTCCCCGATGCATTGATACCGATGACCGATAATACGTTGTTCTGATAGTGATTGGAGAAGAGATGGTGCATGGATTCTCTCGCCTCAGCGGAAACTCGCTGTTGCGCGAAAAAGTTAAATTCAATCTTGCCTGCGAACAATGGCAACCCGGTAACAGCAATTTTTAAGACGTTCATGATAATCCTCTAATAAAAACAGAAAAACTGTACCTAATATGTTGATTCTACCATATATACGGTAAATAACAATAGTAGAAACGGGTTATACGATTATACATTGATATGCGATGCTTTAGTGAGGGAGTATCATGTTTGGATTCTCTTCCATGCCGGAGAAGCCGAAGAGTAAGTTCCAACGCTGGTATTCATGAGAGATGTACAATTTTACAGGTCATTGATTAACAAATTAACACGGTACTATTTAACAAATTAACACATATCTGTTTTACAAATTTACATATCCATTGTACTATAGGGTGTGCAATCCCTTCTGCGATCATATATAGGGAGGAGTGATATGAGTGAGTACATCAATCGATACGTCGAGTCACTGGTCAATCAGTATCTCTCGTTCATGAGGATCGTCAATATCCGTGGCCCCCGCCAAAGTGGCAAAACCACTTTGATCAGGCACCTCTCTGATGATTCGTTTGTGTACAGGAATCTTGATGATCCTTCGACATTGGCGGCTGCCAAGGCTGATCCCGTGTACTTTGTTCGCCATGACGCCAAGGTGATGTGTATTGATGAGATCCAGAAAGCGCCTGAGTTGATCGCAGCCTTGAAGCCGGAAGTAGATTCGAGAAGAGAGAAGGGACGGTATATCATCACGGGCTCGAGCGATGTGTTCTCACAGGCATCGGTGAAAGAGAGCCTGGCTGGTCGAATCGCGACGGTGAATCTCTCCACGCTCTCGCTCGGTGAGATCGTGAAGAGCGAGCCGACCTTCCTTGGGCAGTGTGCGCGTTCAACATTTTCCGATGTTGTCCCTGATTGCTCCAAGGACATGATCATCGAGTATGCATTGAGGGGAGGGTATCCGGAGGTCTTGGAGCTTGGAGAGATCGAACGGAAGCTGTGGCTACAATCATATGTGAGCACCTTGCTGGAACATGACCTGGCTCAGATCGCCGATATCAGGCGGCATGACATCATGGGCAACGTACTGGAAATCCTTGCAATGTACTCTTCAAAATCTCTCAACCACTATGAGATTGCCGCAAAGGTAGGTGTATCGAGACCGACGCTGCAATCATACTGCTCCTACCTCAAGCAGCTCTTTCTCTTCGACGAGGCGCCGAGTTGGACGACAACCGATTACAAGAGGGTAGGGAAGCTCTCCACCTGGTTTGCCGCCGACAGCGGTCTTATGGCTGCGGTCTTGCATCTCGATCGCTTGAGGGTACTCTCAGATCCCGATGCGCTGGGCAAGCTGGTGGAAACCTTTGTATTCCATGAGCTTTCGGCCCTCCTCTCGGTGCAGCATGAGTACTCAATGTATCGGTATCGCGATAATCAGAAGCGCCAGATCGATTTCCTCCTGGAGAAGACGGACCAGCTGGTGGGCCTTGAGGTGAAGGCGAGCGAGACGGTGGGAAGTGATGATTTTACTCACCTGAGATGGTTTGCCGCCAACCTTGCGAAGAAGCCGTTTGTGGGCATCGTCCTCTATGCAGGAAGCCGGGTTCTCAGCTTCGGCGACGGGCTCTGGGCTCTTCCGATCTCGCTGCTCTGGCAGGGGGAGGTCACAGGCTCTGCATGAGGCGTCTGGTCTGCCCCACCAGGTAGAGGGGGAGGGTGACCAAGGTATAGCGATAGGAGGATTCGGCAAGTGAGGACGTCACCGATTCGACGAGTGGCGTGTTGGTAGAGAAGCGCAGGGCCAGGGAGCGTTCTTTGAGTTCCATGAAGCGGTGCAGGGACTTCAGTGTCCCGGTCTTTCCCGCCTTCACCTCGATCGGGAGGATCGTCTGTCCAAGTTGGATGAGGTAGTCGACTTCTGCATTTGATTGTGGTTTTTCTCGGCTCCAATGATAGAGCTCAGGCTTTGTGTACTCCCCTTGCCCATAGAGGAGGTGTTGGCCGATGAACTGTTCTGCAAGCTGGCCTTGGTTGGCGAAGAAGAGCTCTTGTTCGCGAGAGAGGTCGGCGATGGAGAGGCCTTGCAAGGCCAGAAAGAGGCCGATGTCCAGCAGCACCCCCTTGGACCTTTTTCGGTTGATCTCTGCGCGAAGGGGGAGGTTGTTTGCGCTGCTGTGATAGACACGGTAGATGATACGGGCATATTCGAACAAGGTCAGGATGCGTGAGACGGTGGTGCTGCGATCTTGGTCAAGGAGGTCCACATAGCGGATCTTCCTGCCGACGGTGATCCCCAACTTGTCATAAACCTCCTGGAGCTTTGCAAGATCGGTCCTCCCCGTATACTTGGCAAAATCATCGCGATAGGTGTTGAGAATGGAGAACTTGACCTTGTCGGCCTCCAAGAGCGATCCGCTCTGTCGATATACCTTGATGACTTCAGGCATCCCGCCGAGCAGGAAGTATGTGCGCAGGTACTCCAATGCCCGCTCATGGATGGCCTGAGGTATCGCCTCCTGAAGCCCATACCCTTCAAGATATGCCAAGAGCGTATCAGCTCCCATCGCGGCGAGGAACTCCTCATAGGTCATTGGACCCATGAAGAGATACTCAATCCTCCCCACCGGCATGGAGAGCTCGTATTGTTCCAAGCCGAATTCAAGAAGGGATCCTGCCGCGATGACGGCAAGTTCGGGCATCTGTTCAAAGAAGTACCGGAGTGAACGGATGGCCTCGGGGTTGGCCTGGATCTCATCGAGAAAGAGCACGGTCTTGGTCGGCTCAATGCGGGTGTTGTGCAAGACCTCCAAGGTCTTGATGATCTCTTTCGGGTCGTTGGTGGAAAAGAGCTGCTTCAGTGCATAGGTTTGTTCAAAATTCACCTCGACCAAGGCCAGATCATTGCGCTGGCAGAAGAGGCGGACCAAGGTCGACTTACCCACCTGCCTCGCCCCCCGGATGAGGAGGGGCTTACGGTTAGGGTTCTGATACCAATTAACAAGATACGTCTCTTCTTTTCTTCTCATGAGTTGAGTATAACATACAACTTGTAAAATATAAGGGTTAAAACAACACTCTGCATGCAAAAACTAAGGGTAGTTTGTGTATTTTGCACAAGAACACGTGACGCCATCGTACGTGACTTTGGCATCTGAAAATGATATATTCAAATATAGGAGGATGAGCCATGACTCGAAAAGTGATAAAAGAGTACAGCGGAACACGAAAAGAGCGACAGGCGCTCTTCTCCCAAGCCGGTGTGCTTGCCGTCCAAGAGGCGCGCTCAGCGGGTTTGCCCATAACCTATGTGGAGGGAACCAATATCATCAGGGACCTCGACGGGAAGAAGGAGATCATCGGGACCGTCGAACCCCGTGTACCGGTCACCAAGAAAAAGATTAAGATTCCACCGCAATGAATAAACGTCTACGTCACGTACTCTCCAAAATCCAAAGCTAATAGGCAAGCCCTACTGTTGAATTGTCACAAAATAGAGGTATTTTGTAACAGATATTGTCACAGAATATAGGTATTTTATAACAAATCGCTTGTATTGAGGGAAGCGCCATGCTATTGTTGGGGTGAGGGGACACCCATGATCTTCAAACGTCAGGCGACAGAGTACTTGAAGCGATGGAAAGCATCGCCCCACCGCAAGCCCTTGGTTATCCGGGGGGCCCGGCAAACAGGCAAGACCACCTTGGTTACACATTTTGGTGATCAGTTCGACACCTTCTTGTACGTGAATCTTGAACGGACACATGATCTCTCTCTGTTCGACCATGAAGGATCGATGAGCCAATTGCTTCAGCGCATCGCCCTTGAGAAGGGAACGGCATTGAAGGGAGAGACGCTGCTCTTCATCGATGAAATCCAGCACAGCAGCAAAGCCATGGGCTTGATCAGATATTTCTATGAGGAGCTGCCCTCCCTCTTTGTCATTTGTACGGGAAGTTTGCTGGATGTCATGATGGAGGAGCAGGGCATAAGTTTTCCGGTGGGGAGGGTGGAGTATCTCTATCTCTTCCCCTTGACCTTCGCGGAGTTCTTATCTGCCATCGGCGAGGATGAAGCGGCGCTTCTCCTCGGCCAAGTTCCGCTGCCCTCATGGGCTCATGATCATCTCATGCGATTGTTTCGTGCCTATATGGTTGTTGGCGGGATGCCTGAGGTGGTGGCGCGCTATCGAGAGGGGCGCGATATCACGCTCTGCAGCAGCGTATACAACTCTCTGATGATCTCCTTCAGTGATGACGCGGCCAAATATGCGAACGGTTTGGCTGAGCTACAGGTGGTGAGGAGGATCATGGAGGTGGTGCCCTCCCAGGTCGGCGATCGGATCGTGTTCAACAATTTCGGCAACACCGGGTATCGCTCGCGTGAAAGTGCCAATGCACTGAGAATCCTGGAGCGGGCGATGTTGCTCTACCTCTGTTATCCAACAACTGCGACGTCGCTTCCCCTCTCGCTGAGATACACGAAGAGTCCCCGATTACAATTCATCGATACCGGATTGTTGAGCTTCTCGCTCAAGGTCCAGTCAGTGCTCCTTGGTCCCGATGACCTGCACACCATCATAGGCGGGATGCTCAGTGAGCATGTGGTGGGCCAGGAACTCTTGGCTTCGAGTATGCTCGCCTTGGAGAAGCCGATCTTCTGGGTACGGGAGAGCGCACAGAGCAATGCGCAGATCGACTACCTGGACAGCGATGAAGGGCGGATGATCCCGATCGAAGTCAAGGCCGGCTCTTCCGGTCGCCTGAGATCCCTGCACCTGTTCATGGAGCAGACGGCAGGGGATCTGGCTCTTCGCTTCTATGACGGGCCGATTCAACTCGATGAGGTCTCGACCCCAACGGACGGCAAACACTATCGCCTGCTCTCACTTCCCCTCTACCTCGCCTCTCAGGCCAAGGGGTATGCAGCGTATTTTGCAGCTCAAACTGAGTGAGAAAAACAGGACTGCTGAGTGCAGTCCTGAAGAGAGGTGCCAATCGGATTCGAACCGATGTATGAAGGTTTTGCAGACCTTTCCCTAGCCGCTTGGGTATGGCACCGGAGCGTAAAGCCTCTCTGAGA
>JALOBD010000115.1 GCA_023228445.1 Sphaerochaeta sp.
TGCGACGCATCACCGGGAGGTGAGGCGACCGAGTAGGCGCGGTAGACCTCCTCGTCGAGGTCCTCGTACTCCGGGACGACGAACTGCACGTATTGGCCCGCCTTGATGGTGATCTGCTCCGGCTCGATGAGGCGCAGGGTAACCTCCTTGATATCATGGGTGAGGTCACGGATTCTCTCTACCTTCGTGGAGAACTCTTTGACGTAGAAGAGCTCCTCAGGGATCTCGATGGCTACATCATTCTTCACCTTCACCTGGCAGGAGAGGCGGACCAACTCCTTGCGCTCCTCCTCGCTGATGAAGGGCAGTTCGGTGGGCAGGTAGTCGCCGCCGCCCTCGATGACCTTGACCTTGCACAGGCCGCACGAGCCACGCCCACCACAGGCGGAGGGGATGAAAATCCCCTCCTGTTGCAGCGAGCGCAAGAGCGGTTGGCCGCCGAGGACTTCAAGTTCACGGATACCGTTGTTCACCGAGATCTTGACGACACCGTAGTTGCCGATCGTCGCGTCGGCGATGACCATCAAGAGGGCGAGGAAGACGGAGATCAAGCTGGTGACAGCGATGCTGATGAGCAGGGTGGTAAGCATGCCTTCCCTCCTATGATAGTGCGATCATGCCGGAGAAGCCCATGAAGGCCATCGCCATGAAGCCTGCGATGACCAGCGTGATGCCTGGTCCCTCAAGGCCGGGTGGTATTTTGGCTGTCTTCAGCTTCTGGCGGATGCCCGCCATCGCGACGATGGCAAGTGCCCACCCGATCCCACTGCCCAGACCGAAGAAGAACGAGGTGGAGAGCGAGTACTCGCGGATGACCATGAAGAGGCTCGCTCCCAGGATGGCACAGTTGACGGTGATCAGCGGCAGGAAAATGCCAAGGGCCTGGTAGAGACCTTCACTGTAGCGCTCCAAGGCCATCTCGGTGAGCTGTACGAATGCCGCGATGACGATGATGAAGACGATGAAGCGCAAGTACTCGAGGCCGAAGGGGATGAGCAGCCACTCGTAGACCATCCAGTTGAGCGGGGTGGTGGTTGCCATGACGAAGACGACCGCAGCCCCAAGGCCGAGGGAGGTTTTCAACTCCTTGCTGACCGAGAGGAACGAGCACATGCCCAGATAGTTGGTCAGCAGGATATTGCCGGTGAAGATCGATGCAAAGAAGATGGCAAAGTTATGCATGGCTCGCCTCCTTCATGATGGATTCGCGGATAATCCAGATGATGATTGCCAGTACGAAGAAGCCGCCCGGAGGCATGATCATGATCGACCAGTTGGTCCACCAGGAGCCAAGGATCCTGACTCCCCACAGGGAACCCGAACCCAACAGCTCTCGTACCACCGCAATGGAGAGCAACACGTAGGTGTATCCCAAGCCGGAGGAGAAGCCATCGACGAGCGATGGCAGGGGCTTGTTGTTCAAGGCGAATGCCTCGACACGCCCCATGATGATACAGTTGGTGATGATCAGGCCGACGTAGGGACCGAGTTGCTTCCACATCTCCGGATAGTATGCTTTGAGAACAATGTCGACGATGATGACAAAGGCTGCGATGATCATCGTCTCGACCATCATGCGGATGCGTGAGGGGATGTAGTTGCGCAAGAGCGAGATCGTCCAGGCGGAGAGGGCGGTGGTGAAGGTGACACCGAGGGTCATCACCACGGTGTTCTGCACCTTGTTGGTCACCGCCAGCGTCGAGCAGATGCCCAGGATCTGGACGAAGACTGGGTTGTTCTTCCCCAAGGGTTCGAGGAAGGTTTTCTTCAGTTTACTTTTGGCCATCTCACTCTCCTCTGATAAGCCGCTGTGCCTCGGCGGGCACCCGGGCGGTCAGGTTCTTGAAGTACTCACTGGTGCGGGTGGCCCCGGTGATGGCATCGACCTCCTGGTTTGCCGATGCCGTGCCCTCCTCTACCATGGTGAAGGGGGCACGCTTTCCCTTGAATTGGGCGGTGAACCAGCTCTCCTCGATTCGCGCCCCGAGGCCGGGGGTCTCGTTCTGGCTGACGATCGCCACCCCGCTGAAGGTCTGCAGGTCCTCCTCAAGGCCCACCATGATGGCGATGGTCCCCCAGAGCCCCGGCCCCTCCAGCGGAATGATGTACCGCTTCCCGAAGGTTCCGGTTGCCGTATAGTAGCCAACCTCCTCGGTGATCTGCTGGTGGTAGGCACGCTCGATGCCCTCGGTAGTGTTTTCAAACTCGAGGTCTCCAGCCTGGAGGATCGCCCGGCGGGCGAAGGAGAGCTCGTTGGCATCGGCACGCTCGAGGGTGAGCAGATGGAGGCCAGAGGTGAGCAGGATACACACCAAGGTGGTGATGAACATGAAGAGGAGCGGATAGACCCGATCCTTGTAGAAGCTTCGTTGTACGCTCATGCTGCCACCTCCTGGGCTTTGGCCCGCTTCTTTGCCTTCACGTCCTTGATGACCGTATCGAGCAGCGGGGCGAACATATTGGCCAAGAGGATGGCGAAGGTGACTCCCTCCACCCAGGTGGAGAAGGTCCTGATGAGGACGACCAAGAAACCAAAGAAGGCGCCGTAGATCCATCGGCCCAGGTCGGTTGACTGACTTGCGGAGACCGGGTCGGTGATCATGAAGAAAGCGGCGATGAGAAAGGAGCCGGAGAGCAGCGCCGTCAGCGGATCGCCTGAGGCGACAAGGCCGCTTTCGGTGAGGACCTCAAGACCCCCTGCCCAGAAGATCGTCTGCAGCAGGGCGAAGGAGAGGAGCGAGGAGAGGACGATCTTCCAATTTGCTGCCTTCTTATAGATGATGTAGAGGCCACCGAGGATGATCAAAGCCGCGCTGGTCTCTCCAAAGCACCCGCTGGTGAAGCCGAAGAGCAACTCAAGCGTCGATGCCCCGCTGGTCACCAAGGGAGTTGCCGCCGAGACGGCGTCAGCACCGCTGACCCATGCCCCCAGGCCTGCGGGGAAGGTGCTGATGGAGATGGCATTGCCGATGAATTTGGCCGTCATCGGAACGCCGAAGCTGATGTAGATGAAGGCGCGGGCGGTGATGGCGGGGTTGAAGATGTTGCGTCCAAACCCGCCGAAGATCATCTTGCCGAAGATGATGCCGAACGCAATGCCCACCGCCGCGATCCACAACGGGATGGTGGGGGGCAGAGAGAGGGCGAAGAGGGTGCACGAAACAAAGAGTGATTCGGTGATCTTATACCCATACCGACGGGCCATGAGCCACTCACAGAGCAGTCCGGTGGCCCCCGTCACTGCCAGTACCGCCACAAAGCGCCAGCCAAAGAAGTGCACGGAGGCAAAGCACAGTGGGGCGAGTGCGTAGAGGACGGTACGCATCGCTTGTTGTTTTTGAATCTTCACAGTCATTCCCCTTTATCAGCCCAGTATACGACACAATTTGGTGTTTGGGAGAAAAATGTTCCTGTTCACCGGCTCAGGTCAGGGGAATCCCATGGTCGCACTTCAGTCCAACGCTGCGGTGAGTTTGGAGTATGTGTGCGTGTAGACAAACCGCATGAGGCGGGTATCGAGCCAGGGAAGCGGCCTGACTGAAGGCGATGACAGCGCGAGGAGGGCCGCTTTGCAGTTCTTTTGAAGCAGCGTGGCCACCGCTTGGGCATCGGACTTGGTCTTTCCCATGCAAAGGGCTCCGATGCCGTCGATCAAGAGCGCATCGCGTCCCTTGGCAGCAGAGAGCAGTGCAGAGAGGCGACTGTCCCGTTGCATCACCTTGAGCGTTGGACCGGCGATTTGAGCAACGTCGTCGAGGTAGGCAGCAAGGGTGGGAATGTGCTTCATGCAGGTGAGGATCTCCCTTGATGATAGCAACAGGATATGGGTGTAGCCGCTCTTGTTTTGAAGAAGCGCATTGTAGAGGGCTTGGAGCTCACCCCCACTGCCCTCAACAACACCCGATTTTGTTTTTCTGGCCACAACAGTCGGCGAAGGTGGCTCTCCAAACGTACGTAACAGCGGTGCGCGTGTATGGACTGCCTCGGTGCACACCGCCTCGAGGGCGTCGGCGATGGCATAGGTTGCATCCATCTCCGTGCCGAAGCACAGTGCACCATGGCGCGCCATCAAGAGGGCCGCCTGGTGCTCTGTCTGTAAAACGCTCGAGACCTGGGCCTGTAGCCTCTTGGTCCCGGGCAGTGCATAGCCTGCCGTGAAGATGCTCTGGCCCAGGATAGCTTGGAAGGCGGGGGGCACGGCGAGGGGGCTGCCCAACTGGCTTGCCAGGCTGGCCATCTCTTGGTGGGTGTGGATAATGCAATTCACCTCCGCCCGCTGCCGGTAGACGGCACGGTGGATCCCCTTCTCCGAGGAGGGCTTGATACTCCCCTCATAGCTGAGATCATCAAGGCGAACGAGTACCAACTGACTCTCATCCAATGTCGCATAGTCCCTGCCGCTTGGGGTGATGACGAAGTGGGTTGATCCTACCCGACAGCTGATGTTCCCCCAGGTGCGGGCGACGAGGGCGGAGGCGACGAGCCTCCGTGCCCCCTCCAGGACAGCTCTTTTGGCCTGCTTCTCTTCCATTGCATCACCCTTCGATGAGCTCTACGTGGGAGAAGACACGGTCGAATGCGTCGACCACCCCATCGATCATCTCCTCGCTATAGGCTGCACTGGTGTACATCCGGCTTCCTGCCAGGGTGACCACGCCCTCTGCCATATAGGCTGCTCCCATGTACTCCATCTCTTTCTTGCGCTTTGCAGTCTCTTCGATGACCGACAAGATCGTCCACGGCTTCTTCCAGTTGATGGAGAAGTGGACGGTTCCCACTGTCTCCAAGTGACAGATGGAGCCTTGGTTGAAGGCGACGAACGGCAGGTTGTAGCGCTCGATGAGCGCCTGTAAGCCTGCGGTGAGACGATCGCCCATCCGGGCGGCTTTCGTGCACGCATCGCTCTTCTCAATCTCCTCGAGGGTGTAGTAGCCGGCGACGCAACTGATGGGCGTCGCTGCCATCGTGCCGCCGACCAGGGCCTTCTTGGTCTTGTCGCCGGTCTGGATGCCTGCGGCCAGATACTTCATGTACTCCCGCTTGCCCCCCAGCCCGCCTGCTCCCGGGTATCCGCCGGCGATGACCTTGCCGAAGATGGTCAAGTCGGGGTCGATGTCAAAATACCCTTGGGCTCCACCCATCCCAAGGCGGAAGCCGGTCACCACCTCATCGAAGATCAGCAAGGCGCCGTAGTGACGGCAGAGTGCCTGGACTTCCTTGTTGAAGTCAATGTCCAGCGGCCGGGTGCCGCTCTCCGGCCCGATGGGCTCGATGAAGACAGCCGCCGTTCCGCCCCTGAGCCGGTTTCTCTTAAGAACACGTTCGAGATCCCTGGTCCGGTTGGGGAAGAACTCCTGGGTGTGGCGGAAGAGGTAGGAGGGAACCCCGTGGGCCTGCAGCCCCCGGGTGCCAGGAATCCGGATGCCGTAGGCGAGCTGGTCGCTCCACCCATGGTAGGCGCCACCCATCTTCACGATGTTCTTTCGCCCGGTAGCCAGGCGGGCCACTCGTACCGCAGCCATGCACGCTTCAGAGCCGGAGTTGAACATCCGGAACATCTCCACCGCCCTCATGCTCTGACAGATTTTCTGTGCAAGTTTGTACTCATACTCATGGAAGAGGCCGGTGGAGGGACCTCCCTCCTTGAGCAGGTCGATGACCTTCTCCCGAATTGAGGGTGGGTTCGATCCAAGGACGGTGGGGCCGCCTGCCTGCAGCAGGTCGTAATACCGGTTCCCGTCCAAGTCGTACAAGTATGCCCCCTCGGCTTTGGTGATGACCAACGGGAAGGGGTGGTTGAAGGCAAGATTGTGCTGTACACCGCCGGGGATGCGCTCTTTCGCCTCGCTGGTCATCGCCTTTGAACGGGGGCACTTTCCATCGAAGTACTCACGCTCATAGCGCCCGAGCGCTTCGCGTCCAATGCTGTGGATCGGCGCACCTATCAAGGCATCGAGTTGTTCGGTGATGGCCCGGGCGTCAGGGTAGGTCGTGATTGCAGCGCGTGTATCCATGGGATCTCCTCCTACGTGGTCTTGGGTTTTCGGGTGTTCATCGAGGTTCGGTAGATGATGAAGCGATTGACGCAGAACTCGGTGATCAAGTTGACCACCATCGTGGTGCCAAGGACGATGTAGTCCATGACGCCAATGCCCACCAGCGCATCACCCCACCAGGTGGAGAGGGGGGTGAAGATTGCATAGTAGATGCCCAGCTGCAACATCGCCTTGGGAACGTTGTTGGCGCTCTTGAAGGTGAATCGACGGTTGACGGTGAAGTTGTAGACGACGCTGGCGATGAGTGCAGTGAGGTAGCTGGGCCAGTAGGGGAGGTGGAACACCTCCTCCAAGAGCGCGAAGACGAGGACTTGGATGACGCCGGCGCTGATGGAGAAGAGGGTGAATTTGCTGATCTGGACCAGGTTCTCCCGTTTGCTCAAGGGTGTGGTTTGTTGCTCTGCCATGTTCGCTTCCTTATCACTGCCCGTTGAGGGCTGCAAAGTATTTTTTGTTGCTCGCATACAACTTGGTGTAGACGGAGTAATTGCGATCATATGCCTGTTTTGTCTCATGGTTTGGGGTATAGCGTGGTCCCAAGGGGATTGCTGCCGTCGCCTCCTCCACGCTCTTGAAGATTCCCAGGCCTTGGGCAGCAAGCATGGCTGCGCCGAGCGTGCCGACATTCTGCGGATCGGCGATGGTCTGGATCGTTCG
>JALOBD010000116.1 GCA_023228445.1 Sphaerochaeta sp.
ATCTGTTTTATCGACTTCTCTGACGATCGTCTTGCCTTCTTGCGCGCTCCTGATGCCGAGCCCTCCCTCATCAGTGATGCCTACTACCAACGATATCCACAAAAGCACGAAGAGCGCGTCTATTTCTTCTTCGATGAGATTCAGTACGTGAACCGGTGGGCACAGTTTGTCAATCGTATCCAGACGAGTCAGCAGTGTGAGGTGTATCTCACCGGCTCCTCTGCAAAATTACTTTCTGCCGAGATAGCCACTGAGCTTGGAGGACGTTCATTTGCCTGGACCTTGATGCCCTTCTCCTTCCGGGAGTTTCTTCGCTTCAGAGGAGATCCAGAAGAGATTGTCGATTTCTCCAGCCGCGATGCTGCCAAGGCAGCGTTCAGTGCATTTTTGGAGCAGGGGGGGATGCCCGAGTCTCTCATCCTGCCTGCTCCGACAATGGCCGGCCAATACCATCAAGCTCTGGTCAATGATGTATTGGTCCGCGACCTTCTGCTCAGGTACAACATCCCCCATGCAGTACAGGTCCAGCGCTTGATTCAGATCCTGATGAATTCGATGAGCCGCCTGATCACCGTCAACAAACTCAAGCAACGCTTGGCCGGTGAGCAGAAGAAGCTCTCGGGGCAGTTGATCAGCGAGTACCTGGATAAGATGGCGGACTGCTTCCTCCTCTTCACCGTCCCGATCCGTTCCTACAATCTCGCTGTCCAGGCGGTGAATCCGAAGAAGGTCTACGCCATCGACCACGCCATGGCGATGGCGTTCTCTGAGGCCACCGGTGACAACCGGGGCCTTTGCCTCGAGAACATGGTCTACATCGAGCTGAGACGACGTTCACAACAGATCTTCTACTACAAGACCCGGCGAGGAGGAGAGATCGATTTTGCCGTAGGACCCGATCACTCGATCCTCTTGATCCAGGTCTGTTGGGAGTTGGGGAAGGAAGGACAGACGAGAGATCGGGAGATTAATTCCCTCATTGATGCAATGGAAGAGCTCGAATGCTCTGAGGCGCAGATCATCACCGCCTGGGAGGAGGAGACCATTGTCGACGAGATGAGTGGAAAGACCATCAGGGTGGTTCCTGCCTACAAGTGGTTGCTGGAGCGGTGACGATGTATTCAATCCTGATTGTCCCTCGAATGTCTGTCCCGAATACTTTACAGTTTTCGAGACAGAATAAGGTGAGGGCATTGGCCCTGAGCAGTCAATGACATTCCATACGTCAGCCAAGGATAGGTTTTTTAGCAACCCTTTGAAGTTGGCTTCCCTCTTGTATTCATCCAAAAGTCAAAGGTGGATCGCTTCTTTTATCATCATCTACTCCGTATCGGTTTTATTCATCCGATCACGGATGATGGGGGAGAGGTCGATGCTCTTGATGGCCCCATAGCGGTCGACAAAATAGTTTTTCATGTAGTCATCGGTCTTTCGAACCCCGGAGGTGCCGGCGGTGCCGAAGTCAGAGAGGGAGTAGTGCGTACTGCAGTGCGTCTCATCGTCGCGATCCACAAATTTGATCTCATCCCTCCTGAACAAGTTGGCGTTCAAAAAGATTGGATTGTGGGTGTTGAACACCAACTGGGCGTTGTTGATGTTCAACTCAGCGTTATGGAAGATCGTGACGATGTTCATCAATGCCATCGGGTGAATGGATGCATCGAGCTCATCGACGACCAGTACCCCTCCTTGCTGCAAGGTCCGCAAGATGGGCGGCAACAGATTGATGAACCGAATGGTCCCGTGCGATTCGAAGAGATCCACCGGGATGGCCGTTTGCCCAGAGCTGTTCTTGAACAACGAACAGAGACGCGCTTCCTCCCGCTTCCCATCCAGGACATACCCCAAAGAATTGGAGTTCACTCCAAACAGCGCAGCTGCCTCATTCAGTGTTTTCTCTCTATACGCCGATCCCTTTTTCACCTCAGGCAGCTGCGGGACCAAGCGCATCGAATCAGAACGATAGATGATGGTGAAACTCTTCTCGAGCCATCCGGTGACCATGGCGACCAGCTTGGAACTGAAGATCGCCTTGAAACCGTTGACAAGGAACAGCTCTTCATCATGCAGGCTTCCCTCCGCCAACGCCGCAGCCCCCCGGGCATACTGCCCATAGGCTGGGATCAGGAAGGATTCGACGACGGACATATCCCCGATCTCGAGGCCGGTTCCTCGACTGAAGAGGAGCGTATCATTGACAGAGAATGTCTCTTTGAGCACCCGTCGCCGGTGGTCCCGCTCAAGGAACATCCCGAGATCGAGGCAGATGGCATAGGCAAAGAGTAGGCCGCCGTCGGTGAAGCTTATGGAGAATTCCACCGGTTCGCTGCTGCTCAAAGTGTTGTTTGGGATCAACTCGAGCATGCTCGATGCTGCGTTGGGAGAATCCTTTGTCTCGATATTACGGATGTGTCCACGCAGCACGATCTGACGGAAGGTGTCCATCGCACCGATGATGTTGGTCTTGCCTGAGGCATTGGGGCCGTAGATCACCGCCGAGCTCAACGCTTTGTGGACATGCTTAGCGATCTCCTCATGGAGGATGCTGTAATCGAGGCCCTTTTGTTTCGGGGCGACCTTCAGGGAGAAGATGCATTCGTCTTTGAAAGATTTGTAGTTCTTCATAGTGAATTCTAAAAGCATCATAACCTCCATTTTGCAGGAATCATGCAAAACTGTATATATAGTATGTTGCTAATCAGTAATTCGTCAAAATATTCATATTAATATTGCATTAATTTATCAAAATTACTACTCATACATGAAAGGCATTCATTGCTTTTGCTCTCTGACTCGGCGAGAAAATCAACCGATTCTTCTCGCTGTATAATTATATTATAATTATAATCTAGTCATGAGAGCATTGGTCTTCGAATGGGATTCAGGGATATCATCACTGAATACAATGAACCGGAATGTTGTGTGTAGAAAGACTTCCTCAAGAGGTATCGCCGTATGAACGACTCGTATGATTTTTCCAACGGTGTAAAGAACCCGTATATCTCAAAGCTACCAAAGCAGCAGGTAACCATCAGACTCGACGTTGCCTCCGTACAGTATTTCAAGGAGATGGCTGCAAGGAGTGGGATTTCTTATCAGAACATCATCAACCTCTATCTCGCTGATTGCGTGAAGGAAAAACGTGAGATAGCTATATCGTTTACGTAGCCTCTATACGCTCAGCCGCCTCACCCGCTCCTCGATCAGGGCGATAAGTTGCGCTTGCAGCTTCTCGTCAAGGAAGCTTCGTCGGATGATGAGGGCGAATTCATCTTGCATGCCGAGGAGGCGGCTGATGAGATTCACAGCGACCTTGTCGGGGATCTCGTAGGTTTTAGCCAGAGAGAGAAAGTCTCTCCTTGTAATCTTGTTCTTCTTCCCGCAGAGCGTCAGTGCCGTCTCCTCCTTGTCCTGGCTCAGGACCAGTGTAACTGGTAAGAGGTCGTAGGCCACAGTGAGCATGGTCCGCCCCCTCTGTGGCGTGTAGAGGGAGAAGTTCTTCAAGTGCATGTCGTTGTTGCCGATGACGAACGAGAAGACCAAGAGATAGAAGAGGTTGGTGAGGTCGAGCATCGCCTGGCTTGAGTGACGCTGTACTATGGTTCCACACTGTTCATAGGAACCCTTGTACTTGTCTTCGGTGAGGCGGTCGGAGAGCTGGCAGAAATCCTCCATGGCGATCTTTGTCACCGAATCTTTTGTGAAGCGTCGATCGATTCTCTTGGTGATGTATGCCAGCTGTCCGTTCTCCAACCTCACCAAGGCATGCTCGACAGTCCGGATCTTTGCAGCATCGGAGAGGTGCATCGCCACGCTCTCCAGCTGCGGAAGATGAGGATACTCAGGGCTCTGTGGCTTGATGATGTAGCCTGAAGGGTGGAACCTCTTGACGCCTTCCTTGACCAGTGCAGCAACGGAGAGTTTTGGCTGCACACCGGCGATGCTCCATCCCTCTCTGCATGACTCTGCGGCAAGGGCCTGGAGTGTCTTGTCATCGAGGGTGATGAGGGGTGGTTCATCGGTGGAGAAGAATGAGCGGCTACAGCGTCTGTGCCACTCTCCCATGTCGCCTGCTTCAAGGGGGAGATAGCACTTCAAGCACCTGTTCATACGATTGCCTCCACGCTGACTGCCCCCACTGTGTCCTTACAGACCGAAAGAAGCAAGCCAAAACGATCTCTCTTCTCCAGCTTCCACACTTTGATGGCAATGGCAAGGAGCCAGCCCTCGGGGATGAGGCCATCGAAGAAGGAGAAGAGCGTGGGGTTTTCCCATATGTGCGTATCGAGGGGGAGGGTACGACTGACCGGCTGTGCGTTAGGATTGTTTAGGTATGCGTCATCGTAGGTGAAGCGATACCCACCCTCGTACTCCTCGATGATGCCGGCCATCTCCCCTTGATAGCGCACTATCCCTCTTCGGTAGGTCATTGTGACAACTCCTTGATCGAGACCGGGGCTGCCGTGTGCCCAAACATCAGGAGTGCTTGGTTGACTTTGTCGAGTCTGACGGTGGGTTTGCCTTGTTCAAGGTCCCGCACAAACCGCAGGCCCAACCCGGAGCGAAGAGCAAACTCAACTTGGGTGAGCCCAACTCGCTTGCGTTCTTTCTTTATGAAGGTACCGATTGGATTATCCATTTGACCATAGTATACCCGATATGGGTGTATTTCAAGTGAATGGTTAGTAATTATACCCCTTATGGTATAATCATGAGAAAAGGAGGTACTTCTAGCAAAACTCATCAAAATTTTTCACAAGAATTTGTCAAGAATTTGATAAGATTTGATAGAAATAGGAATATTTGATAAAAATAACCAATAATTAGATAAAATATTCATAATTTTGATAAAATGTGGTATAGTATACGTGTGAGGTACCGCCATGTTAGAAGAAGAGTTGATTCAATTGGTCAGGAAGATTCAGCAGCAGCGCTGTGAGAAGCAACACATCGAATTGAAGAAGGCAGCAGGAGGAGCGCCCACACGGCTGTATTCGACGCTCTCAAGCTTCTCGAACCAACATAATGGTGGGACCATCATCTTCGGTGTCGACGAAGGGCAGGGATTTGCCGTCAGCGGGGTGTATGATGCCCAGGATCTGCAGAAGAAGGTCAGTGAACAAGCAAACCAAATGGAGCCGACGGTGAGACCGTTGTTCACCGTGGCAACCATCGAAGAGAAGGTGGTGGTCAGCGCTGAGATTGCTGAGTGTGATATCTCCCTCAAGCCCTGTTTCTACAAAGGTGCGGGAAGGCTGCGTGGCAGTTATGTTCGCGTGGGCGAGAGTGACCAGGCGATGAGCGAATTCGAGGTGTATGGATATGAAGCGTATCGGCAAAGGATATATGAGGATCTCAGGCCAGCCGATGGGGCGACGAGAGCGGATTTTGAAGGAGATCGATTGACTGAGTACATGATCAAGCTCAGGCGAGTCAAACCCAATTTGGTCAACGTTGGTGAAGAGCGATTGCTGGAGACCCAAGGGATGACCAAGGGCGGCGTTCCTACCATCGCAGGACTCTTGATGCTGGGCTCCTATCCGCAGCAATTTTTCCCGCAAATGAGCATTACCGCAGTGGTGGTCCAGGGCAAGAACATCGGGGATGTGGGGCAACGAGGGGAGCGCTTTGTTGACAACAAGCGGTTTGAAGGGACCATTTCACAGATGTTGGATGGGGCTCTGCAATTTGTACAGCGTCACCTGAAGGTGAAGACCATCATCGGCGATGATGGCCAGAGAGCCGATGAAGCGGAGTATCCGATCAAGGCGGTGAGGGAGATTTTGCTCAATGCCTTGATCCATCGCGACTATAGCATCCATACGCAGGACAGTCCGATTCGAGTGGTTATGTTTGATGATCGTCTGGAGTTGGAGAATCCAGGGGGGCTGTATGGCCGCCTCACCCTAGAGACCCTGGGAACGGTTCCCGCAGATGTCAGGAATCCGTTCCTAGCCGGGGCTCTGGCGGTCATGATGGAGGTGGAAAATAGATTCAGTGGAATCCCGACCATCAGAGCGGAGATGAAGCGTGCACACCTGGGTGAACCGGTCTTCACCGATCGAGGGGGAATCTTCAAAGTGGTCTTCTACAACCAGCCGGTCTTTGCTGATGGGATCAGCAACATTGAAGAGGAGATCATCCGGTATTGCAAGAGCCCACGCACTCGTGAGGAGCTTGCCTCCCACTTCGGCTTTGAGAGCGTCGGCTACTTCCTCAGTGAATATGTCATGCCGTTGGTGGAGCGTGGCAGGCTGAGGATGACGCTACCGGAGAAGCCGAAGAGTAAGTTCCAACGCTGGTATTCATGAGAGATGAGCTTTTCAATGGGGGTTCTTTTGGAGAGGATGGATTAGAAGGTCGAACAGATGTATTCACCTTTCGGAATCTTGGATCTCTGATGATATTCCTTTATGACGTCTGTCAGGGTGTCGGTGTCACGAAAGAATTTGGTGATGAATTCTTTGGATTTCACAGAATGAAAACCTAAATCACTCTTACAAAATTCACTAGTACCTTGTAACATCTAAAACTCCAATATGGGGTAGAGTCTCTTGAGCTTCACCCTCGCATCCTCAGTGGTGAATTGCCAGTCGATTCCTTTCTGCTTCTTATTCCTGTCGTGGCACCAG
>JALOBD010000117.1 GCA_023228445.1 Sphaerochaeta sp.
AGCACCTCGATGAAGTTGCGCCGTTGGCTGACGACCAGCAGTGCCCTGCTCTGTGACTTCTCCACCTCGATGACATCCCCTTCAGCAAGGGCGAAGTTCTGTTGCCCGTCGAGGGAGAGCATGAGACCGGTGCGCTGGCCTTGTGCGATGGTGATGGAGATCCGTGACTCGCCGCTGACCACCAGCGGTCGGTTGGAGAGGGTGAAGGGGCAGATCGGGGTGATGAGCAGGCAGGAGAGGTCGACATCGAGGATCGGTCCACCGGCGGCAAGGTTATACCCGGTCGAACCGGTAGGGGTGGCGATGATCATGCCATCGGAGCGGAAGAAGCCGGCATCGGTGTCGCCGATCCTCACCGCCATGCTGATGACCTTGCTGATACCGCTGGATGCGACGACCATCTCGTTGAGCGCATGGGCGGTGTAGACGCGCTTCTGGCCCCTGATCACGGTGGCACGCACCATCAGACGGCGGCTGATGGCATGCTCGCCGGCCAAGAACAAATCGATCGCCTCCTGCCACTCGTCGATGGAAATCTCGGTGACGAAGCCGAAGGTCCCGAGGTTGATTGCCAAAATCGGGATGCCGTAGGCGTGGAGGTAGCGGGCACAGTAGAGCACCGTCCCGTCACCACCGAGGCAGATGACAAGCCCCGTCCCCTCCTCGATGGCGATCTTCTCATTGGCCGTCATCGTCTTGACGACCGTACTCCTGATCCCCCTGTCTGCCAGGTAGGCCACGATGGTGTCGCTCATGAGGTGGCTCTCCCTCTTTCTCCAGTTTGCTACGATCAGGACGTGGTCGATCTTCTGCGCATCCATTGCCTGCCTCCTACGGAAGGTGTGTGATGACCTTTAAGAGCAATTCTACATCACTTTGCTTGAGAAAGGGGTATATCGGTACCTGGATAGCTCGCAAAAATGGGGCGGTGGCCTGGGGGAAGTGGTCCCAGATCTCGTCCACCGAGGCTGCCAGACTCTCCTCGAAGGTCCGTTTGGCCATCACCTGGTACTTGGCTGCGAACTTGATGGCATCTGCGGCCTTGCTGTCCAACACCGCAGAGAAGCCATACCCGTTGGGATTGAAGTCGATGGACCCGATGCCCAGGATCCGGTGGTGGGTCTTCAAGAGCGCCTTGGAGAAGGTCGAGTAGAGCTCACGGCGGCGATGGAGGTGGTCGTCGAGCGCTGCCAGTTGGATGATTCCCAGCGCCGCATTCATGTCAGGCAGTTCCACATACTCGCGCTGGCCGGAAAAGAGGGAGGAGCAGGCGCCCTTGTACCGCTCTTTGGCATAGGAGAGGATCGCCCCGCCACCGGTGGAGACAATCCCATCCTCCTCGAAGGCACAGACGACCAAATCGCCCCAGCTGCCGGCCTTCTGCTCCTCAAAGCTGCTCTCCAGGCTCTCGGTGATGTCCTCGATGATGGACACCCCCAGCTGCCGGTAGTCGCATCCGACCGGGATCTGGCAGAGTGGCTGGTGGATGATGAGCGCGCTGCACCCCTCCCCCACCAACCTGAGCGCCTCATCCTGGGAGAGGCAGGCGGTATCGCTGTCGATGTCCCCGTAGACGAGGGTGATGTCCAGCTGCGCTGCGATGACCTCATACACCGCCGGGCTGAGCACACTTACCCCGACCTTCGCTCCGGCCTCGAGGCCGGCGACGAGCAGCGCAGCGCGCAGTGCATCCGGGTAGGAGCGTAGCGCGATGCCACCAGCGGTTCCGATGAGCTCACAAAACTGGCGCAGAAACTCGTTCTTCCGTTCCCCCGGCCCGATACGCTCATCGACCATCGTCTGTAACACCGCATCCATGTCCTTGCGCCGCAAGGTCGGTTTGTAGAATGGAATCACCGTTCTCTGCTCCTTATGATCGGGGTGGGGAGCGGTTCATCCCACCGCCTATTCCCCCTGCCCGCATCGCCTCCAATCGTAGCATGACTGGGAATTTGAGTCGAGGCGTTTCGTTGGGGACTTCAGGGACACCCACCGACTCGCAGGCGCCACTGCTGGGCCGAGATACCCATCCTCTGGCGGAAGATCCGAGCAAAGTATGCCGGGTCGGCGTACCCACACCGCAGCGCAACCTGAGTAATGGAGAGGCGTTGGTCGGTAAGCAAGGCCAGGCTCGCCTCGATGCGCAGGATCTGCAGGTACGATGAGATTGAGTTGCCGGTCTCAGCCTTGAAGAGGCGACAGAGTGAGCTCTTGGTCAACGCGCTCATCGAAGCCAGCTCATCAAGTGACGGTACCTCCTGCAGGTTTTGCTCAAACCGTTCGATGATGCGCCTCACCCGCCGATCATGGCAAGCGATCGGTCCACGCAACCGGGTCTTGGGACGACCGAGGTGTATTGCTATGATGGCATCGAGCAGCAGCACGTAGGAGCGAACCACCGCCTCATCCGATGACGGGGGCAGCGGCAGGGTCCAAAATGCAGCCCAACACCCTCCCGCCTTCAACGGACAGGCGATGCACAGGCCATCACCATGGGCGAAGGAACAGAACTCTCCCTCGATCCGTCGCATGCACACCTTCGAGAGTACAGCAGGAACCGCTTCCTCCCCTCCGATGACCGTGCTCCAGCAGCCACCACTGAAGAGGGCACCAGAGAGGCGGGCCGTCACACAAAAGTCAGTGAGCGCTGATAAGAACTGGGGATACACAGGACAACCTACTCCAAAACAGGAAAATCTCCACCTTTCCAATATCCGATGATAGCACTAGCATATGTGTTAGACATGACTAACAAACACTATGACGAATCATGCCGTTTGTCAATGATCAGCGGTACAGGGAGGATTTCATGCATCGCTACATCCTGTTGACCCTCGTCGTGATCTTCTCCCTTGCATCACTCTCCCTCGGGGTCATCTCATTTGAAGAGACGACGATGCACATCCTGGTGCAGAGCCGCCTGCCACGCACCATCTCCATCCTCATCAGTGGCATGAGCCTTGCCACCGCCGGAGCCATCATGCAGCTGTTGACATCGAACCGCTTTGTCACCCCCACCACTGGCTCGACCACCGAGTGGGCGAAGCTCGGCCTCCTGATCATCTTGATCTGGACCCCGCAGGCGAGTGTCGTCACAAAGACCCTCTTCTCATTCGCCTTTGGGTTTGCCGGAACCATCTCCTTCCTGTTCATCATCAAGCGCATCAAGCTCAAGGAGGCGACGCTCGTGCCGTTGGTGGGCATCATCTACGGTAATATCATCGCCTCGATCGCAACCTATCTCGGCTACCAACATGACTTGATCCAGAGTATCCAATCCTGGACTCAAGGCACCTTCGCCCTGATCCTCAAAGGACGGTACGAGGTGCTCTACCTCTCCATCCCCTGCCTCATCGTCGCCATGCTCTACGCCAACCGCTTCACCCTCATCTCGATGGGCCGTGAGATCTCTATCTCACTGGGGGTGCGGTATCAGGCCACCCTCTACGTCGGTCTGTTGATCGTCAGCACCATCTCCGCCCTCGTCCTGGTCACCGTCGGGGTCATCCCCTTCATCGGCTTGGTGGTACCCAACATGGTCACCCTCTACCGGGGGGAGAATTTGGAGCAGAACATCACCACCATCGCCCTCCTCGGTGGACTCTTCCTCCTCGCCTGCGACATCATCTCCCGCCTGGTGCTCCACCCCTTCGAGATTCCCATCAGCGTGACCGCTTCCATCATCGGCTGCCTGCTCTTCATCCTCCTCATCGTAGGCAGGAGGCGCCATGCAGCCTAGGCACACCCTCACCATCCTGGTCATCCTCGTCGCGCTCAGTGCAGCACTCTTCCTCTTCTATCAGTTGCCAGGGGGTGCAGTCGCCTATATCCTGGAGCGACGGGCAATCAAGCTGGCTGCCTTGATAGTCACCGCAGTGGCCATCGCCATCTCCACCTCGATCTTCCAAACCGTCAGCGGAAACAGGATCCTCACCCCCAGCATCCTGGGCCTGGATACCCTCTACCTGCTCGTCCAGACCCTGCTCATGTTCCTCCTCGGGGCCAAGAGCCTGGCGATGATGGGGCGCATCAGTGACTTCCTCCTCTCCGTAGCCGTGATGATCGTCTTCAGCCTTGCCCTCTTCTCCCTGCTCTTCGGCAAGCACACCATGCCGTTGACGATGGTGCTCTTCTTGGGCATGGTGTTCGGCCAACTCTTTGGAGCGCTGGCCTCCTTCTTCCAACTCCTCATCGACCCCAACGAGTTCTTGACGGTACAGGCACGGATGTTCGCCTCCTTCAACTCGGTGAACACCGCCCTGCTCTTCAGCTCATCGGTGATCGTTGCCGCCATCGCCTGCGCCCTCGTCTTCTTTCTTGATATCCTCGACGTACTCTCCCTCGGACGGGAGAGTGCCATCACCCTCGGGGTCGACCACCGGCGTGCGTCGCGCCTCTTCTTGATCATCGTGGCGATCTTGACGGCCATAGCCACAGCCCTTGTCGGGCCGGTCACCTTCTTGGGCTTGTTGGTCGTCAGCCTCGCACGCCAAATAGCACCCACCTATCGCCACTCCATCATCCTGCCGACGAGCTGTCTCCTCTCCATGCTCTTCTTGATCGTGGGACAACTCCTCTTTGAGCGGATCTTTCACTTCAACACACCGATTTCCATCATCATCAACTTTGCAGGGGGCATCTATCTGCTCTCACATCTCATCCTCCGGGGGACTGTATGATCACCATCAACCATGCAACGAAGCGATACGGCAGCCGCAGCGTCGTCAACGATGTCTCGCTCTCCATCGGCGAGGGGACCCTGACCACCCTCATCGGTGCAAACGGCGCCGGCAAGAGCACCCTGCTCTCCCTTGTCGGGCGTCTGCTTGAGGGAGAGGGGGAGTTCTTGCTCGAGGGCAAGCGCATCGACCGATACCCCTCCACTGAGCTTGCCAAGCGCCTCTCGATGCTCAGGCAGAGCAACCACATCACCGTCCGTCTGACGGTAGCCGAACTGGTGGGGTTCGGACGCTTCCCCTACAGCCGCAGCAGGCTCACCGCTGCCGACCGCCGGATTGTCAGCGAGGCGATCGAGGCGATGGATTTGACCAACCTCTCGGGCAAGTACCTTGACCAACTCTCGGGCGGGGAGCGCCAACGTGCCTCCATCGCCATGATCATCGCCCAGGACACCAAGTACATCCTCCTCGATGAGCCGCTCAACAACCTTGACATGGCACACTCGGTCCACATCATGAAGCTCTTGCGAACACTCGTCGATGAGCGGGGCAAGACGGTGATCCTGGTGTTGCACGACATCAACTTCGCATCCTGCTACTCCGATGCCATCATCGCGATGAAGGATGGAACGCTCGTCTACCACGCTCCCACCGACGATGTCATCACCCCCGATGCCCTCCAGCAGATCTACGGGATGGAAATCCCGGTGTGTGAACACCGAGGCAGGCGCTTTTGCCTCTACCACCTCTAAGTCCAAATAGTTGAAGAAGGAGAACCACCATGAATAGACGCACCATCATGATCGCGATGCTGTGCATTGGTGTGCTCGCAACCCTCTCTGCCCAGCCAGGGCGGGAGAAGGCGGCACCGGCTGCAACCGGAGAAACGGTTGCTGTCACCCATGAACTGGGGACGACGAACGTCCCGGTCGACCCCAGGCGTATCCTCGTCTTTGACCTGGGTGCCCTCGACATCCTCGATGACGCCTCCATCTCGGTGACCGCCATCGGACGGGGGGCCACCCTGCCGGCCACCCTCTCATGGTACGCAGATACCGAGCGCTACCCGCTGGTAGGCAGCCTCCACGAGCCGGATTTTGAGATGGTGTACCGCCAGAGGCCGGACCTCATCCTCATCGGCACCCGGGCAGCCCCTGCATACGACGAGCTCTCGAAGATCGCCGCGACGGTGATGATCACCCTGCCGCAGAGTGCCTACATGGAGACCCTTGCCTCCAATATCAACATCATCGCCACAATCTTTCCAGAGAAGCGTGCCTATCTCTCCAACGAGTTGGCAGCCCTCAAAGAATCGATTGCCTCCATCAGGGAGGAAGTTGAGCAGCAGGAACTGACAGCCCTCTTCTTGATGGTCAACGCCTCAAGCCTCTCCGTCTTCGGTCTTAAAAGCCGCTTCGCCCTCATCTATGACGACTTCGGCTTTACCGTCACAGACGCTGGCATCCAATCGTCAACCCACGGTCAAAGTGCCTCGTTCGAGTACCTCTTGCAGCAGAAGCCCGACCACCTCTTCGTGCTCGACCGTTCTGCGGCAACCGGGTCGGACGACGGGGTGAGCGCACAGCAGCTTCTGGACAACTCCCTGCTTCGCTCACTGCCCACCAAGATCACCTACGTCGACCCGACCTCCTGGTATGTGGCAAGCGGAGGCATCAACGCCACACGGATGATGATCGAGGATATACAAAGCGCGCTGCATTGACCGAGACAGCGATGAATTTCATCCCTGGAGTGCTGCTATACTCCAGGGATTTGACTTGCGCGCACGATAGCTGAAAAAGCGCCGTCCTTGTGGGACGGCGCGCTGGATTGAAAAAGAGGGCCCGGCGGCTACCTACTCTCCCGCAGATCTGCAGTACCATCGGCGTGAGGGTGCTTAACTGCCGTGTTCGAGATGGGAACG
>JALOBD010000118.1 GCA_023228445.1 Sphaerochaeta sp.
TCAAGGCCAACGCCAAGGCCGACGAGACGACGCTGATGTTCCGCGCCGCGATGATGGAGGTCTCCAACCTCATCGCCCAGCGCAGCGAGGCGCTCTGCCTGGTCACCGGTGAAGCACTGAGCCAGGTGGCCAGCCAGACGGTCGAGGGCCTCGCCTTCAGCGACAGCTACAGCGACCTGCTCGTCCTCCGGCCTCTCGTCGGCCTGGACAAGGCCCAGATCATCAATACCGCCCGGCACATCGGCACCTATGAGACATCAATCCTCCCCTATGAGGATTGCTGTACGATCTTCAGTCCCAAACACCCGCTCACCCGCCCCGACAAGGGGCAGACGCGGGCCCACTACGATGCGTTGGGGATGGGAGAGTTCCTCCTCGATGCCGTTGAGAACACAAAAACCTACGATATCACCGCACTGGGTGTGCTCCGCGAGCAATGAGGTAGGGCATCGTGATCACCATCGGCCTGGATATTGGCTCCACGACCATGAAAGTCGTCGCCTTGGACGGCAACGGACGGATTGTGCACCACGCCTACCAGCGCCACTACTCGCAGATCAACGAAACCGCCGCCTCGATGCTCAAGCCCCTTGGTGATGTGGTGGGAGGCGAGCCTGTCGCCATCACCCTCAGTGGATCGGCGGGCATGGGCCTCTCGCAGAAGCTCAACCTGCCCTTCATCCAAGAGGTCTACGCCACCCGCATCGCCGTGACCACCTTCCTGCCATCAACCGATGTGGTCATCGAGCTCGGTGGTGAGGATGCCAAGATCCTCTTCTTCGGCTCCAATATGGAGGTGCGGATGAACGGCACCTGTGCCGGCGGCACGGGCAGCTTCATCGACCAGATGGCCAGTCTGCTCAACGTCGACAGCAGCGCCATCGATTCGTTGGCCAAAAAAGCCACACAGCGGTACAGCATCGCCAGCCGTTGCGGCGTCTTTGCCAAGAGCGATGTACAGCCACTGCTCAACCAGGGTGCAGCAAAGAGCGACATCGCCCTTTCGATCCTCCACTCGGTGGCCAACCAGACGGTCGCCGGCCTCGCCCAGGGACGGCCCATCAAAGGTCAGGTCGTCTACCTCGGCGGCCCGTTGACCTTCCTCCCCTCCTTAAGACGTGTCTTTGATGAAGTGCTCGAGACGGAGGGGACCTGCCCCGACCACTCCCTCTACTTCGTGGCCATCGGCGCCGCCCTCTATCCCAGCCAACGCTCCATCACGCTGGGCGACGTCGTTGCACGCCTCATGCGACCGGGAGGAGCGAAAACCTTCACCTCCATCGCCCCGCTCTTCGCCTCCCGGCAGGAGTATGAACACTTTGCCGCACGCCATCGCCGGGAGGCCCTCATCGAATGCGATCCTGCATCCTACGTCGGGGAAGCGTTCCTCGGTGTCGATGCCGGTTCGACGACCGTCAAGGCGGTGGTCATCGGGGGCGAGGGGGAGCTCCTATACAGCCAGTACGGGGACAACAACGGCAACGCCGTCGAGTTCGTCAGCAACCTCATCACCACCTTCGAGACCACCTACCGAGACATCACGCTGGCCAAGGCGTGCTCCACCGGCTACGGGGAGCTGCTCATCAAGAGTGCATTCGACTTCGAGTACTCGATCGTCGAGACGATGGCCCACTATCTGAGTGCAAACGCCTTCCTCGAGGGGGTGGACTTCATCATCGATATCGGCGGCCAAGACATCAAGTGCTTCAAGATAGCCGACGGGGTCATCGACGACATCTTCCTCAACGAAGCGTGCTCCTCGGGGTGCGGGTCGTTTTTGCAGACCTTCTCCAATGCGCTCGGCTACACTCCCGAGGAGGCGGCCCGCCTGGCTCTCACCGCCCAGAACCCCGTCGACCTGGGCAGTCGCTGCACGGTCTTCATGAACAGCTCGGTCAAGCAAGCGCAGAAGGATGGGGCCACGGTTGCCGACATCTTCGCCGGCCTTGCCATCAGCGTCGTCAAGAATGCCCTCTACAAGGTCATTCGCTCCACCGACCCCGCGCTGTTGGGCAGCAAGATCGTCGTCCAGGGCGGCACCTTCCTCAATGACGCGGTGCTCCGGGCCTTCGAGATGGAGCTCAACGCTGATGTGGTTCGCCCGGCCCAAGCCGGCTTGATGGGCGCCTATGGGTGCGCCCTCCATGCCCGCTCAGAGCACCGCCGTGCCCCGCGCCAACGCACCACCCTCACTGCCGAGGAGCTCAAGAGCTTTACCCATCGAAGCCGGACGCTGCACTGCAAGGGGTGCACCAACGCCTGCCTCTTGACCATCACGACCTTCGACCACGACCGCAGGCTGGTCAGCGGCAACAAGTGCGACCGCATCGTCGACCCCGCCTCGTTCATCAACGACCCACAGACCCTCAACCTCTACGCCTTCAAGCAACAGTACCTCGCCTCCTTCAAGGCGAACAAGGGCAAGCGGGGGAGAATCGGCCTGCCCTTCCAACTCAGCTTCTACGAGCAGCTGCCCTTCTGGCACACCCTCTTCTCCACCCTCGGCTTCGAGGTGGTCACCTCCCCTCCCTCCTCGTGGGACCTCTACCTCAGCGGACAGTCGACCATCCCCAGCGACACGGTCTGTTACCCGGCCAAGCTGATGCACGGCCACATCGAGGCGCTGGTGAGGGAGGGCATCGATACGATCTTCTATCCCTGCTCCAGTTACAACATCGATGAGAAGAAGGGGGACAACCACTTCAACTGCCCGGTCGTCGCCTACTACCCCGAGGTGCTCAAGCACAACGTGCCCGCCCTCAAGGATGGCTCGGTCCGTTTTATCAGCGACTACCTCTCCCTCGCATCCAAGGGTTTTCTTCCCAAGCGTCTTTTGAAGATCCTCAGCCCATACTACGACATCACACTCGCCGAAATGCGCTTTGCCGCAAGCGAAGGGTATGAGGCGCTTGAAGCCTACCAACAGGCGATCAGGAGGCAAGGCGAGGTGGTCATCGCCAATGCCCGCATGCGCGGTTGGCCCATCATCGTCCTGTCGGGGCGGCCCTACCACATCGATGGGGAGGTAAACCACGGCATTGACAGCCTGCTCCTCCAATATGGGGCGGCGGTGCTGAGTGAGGATGCGGTGGCCCACCACACGGTGAAAACCAAACAGCAGGTGCTCAACCAGTGGACCTACCACGCCAGGATGTACGATGCGGCACGGTGGGTTGTGTTGCAGGAGGATGCCCACCTGGTGCAGCTCATCAGCTTCGGGTGCGGCCTCGATGCGGTGACCAGTGACGAGATCCGCGACATCCTCCACCACCGGGGCAAGATCTACACCCAGATCAAGATCGATGAGATCGCCAACCTCGGGGCGGTGAAGATCCGTATCCGCAGCCTCTTGGCCGCCTTGAAGGAGGAGGGATGATGAGCGCCCTCTTCACCAAGGCGATGAAGAAGGAGTACACCCTCCTCATCCCCAACATGGTCCACCCCCACTTCAACCTCGCCAAGGAGGTCTTCGTCAACCATGGCTACACGGTGGCCATCCTGGAGAACCGGGGACCCAATGTCATCCGTGAAGGGCTGCGGTACGTGCACAACGACATCTGCTACCCGGCCCAGCTGGTCATCGGCCAGCTGATCGATGCGGTGAAGAACGGCGGCTACGACCGTGACAAGGTGGCCCTGGTCATCAGCCAAACCGGTGGGGGGTGTCGGGCGAGCAACTACTATTTTCTCTTGCAGAAGGCACTGAAGAAGTGCAATATGGCCCACATCCCGGTCATCAGCCTCAACCTCAAGGGGATGGAGAAGAGCCCGGGCTTCACCATCACGCCGTTCATGCTGCTGCAGACCTACAGTGCCTTCGTCTACGGCGATACCCTGATGGCGTTGGCCAACCAAACCCGCCCCTACGAGGTGCACCAGGGCCAAGCCGATGCCCTGGTCGAGAAGTGGACCGCCTATCTGGGCAGCCGCTTTGCCAAGAACCGCGGGTACATCGGCTGGGCGATGAAACGCAACCTTGCAGCGATTTGCGCAGAATTTGCCGCCATCGAGGTCAAGAGGACCGCCAAGATCAAAGTCGGGATCGTCGGGGAGATCTACATGAAGTACGCCCCGCTCGGCAACAACGACCTGCAGGCCTTCCTGGAGGAGCAGGGCTGTGAAGTCTGTGTCCCCTCGGTGATGGGCTTCTTCTACTACGGCCTGGACAATGCCGCCACCGACCGCACCTACTACGGAGGACGCTGGGGCATCTCCCTGGTCACCCGCTTCACTCTCCGCCAGCTCTACAAAGTCGAGAGGATGGCCCGCGAGGCGATGCTCAAGAGCGGCTCGTTCACCGTCCCGATGCCCTACACCGAGATGAAGGGGCTCAACAGGGATCTCATCGACTACGGGGTGAAGATGGGCGAAGGATGGTTGCTCACCGCCGAGATGCTGGACCTGATCCACATGGGATACCCCAACATCGTCTGCACCCAGCCCTTTGGATGCCTGCCCAACCACATCTGTGCAAAGGGGATGATCAGGGCGGTCACCGAGCGCGAGAGCGAGGCCAACATCGTGGCCATCGACTACGACCCCTCGGCCCCGCGGGTCAATCAGGAGAACCGCATCAAGCTGATGCTCGCCATCGCCAACGAGCGCCTTGAAGGGCAAAACACCGACAGCTAGGGTCCCAGGCCTGTCCCTTTCCCTCTTCTTTTAGTACAGTATTGTCATGAAGACGCTACGCATTGCATCAAATGAGGCGTTCAGCGCCATGGTCGCCGAGGATTTGCGCTCCCTTGCCCGCCAGAAGGAAGGAGCACTGCACATCGCACTGCCCGGCGGGCGCAGCGCCGCACCCATCGTCGATGCGCTGCTTGCCATCCCCGACCTCCTGGTGCGCATCACGCTCTACCTCGTCGATGAACGCCTTGAAGGGGAGCGCAACGTCGACACCCTCCTTGCAGCTGGCCTGAAGGACGCCTTCGACCGCACCCTGATGGAAAAACACCAATTGAGGATCCCCTCACCAGATTCAGAGCTGAGCAGCGAACCCTTCGACCGGGTCTACCTGGGAATCGGGGAGGATGGGCACTTCGCCTCCCTCTTTCCCGGCTCCTTCACCACCGAGGGGAGTGAGCAGGTGATCCTTGTCACCGACAGCCCCAAGGCGCCCAAGCGCCGTGCCACCCTCTCCTACTTCGGCTTTGAGACGCTCGCCAAAGGCACGGAGGTCTTCCTGCTCTTCTTCGGGGAGTCGAAGCGCGAGCCGCTTCACCGGATGCTCCACACCAGCGAGGGCCCGCTCACCCTCCCCTGCGCCTTCTTCAAGGAGCTGGATTTCAAGCTGACCGTCGTCACCGACCTTAAGGAGCGTGCATGAGACGCATCATCATCCAATATGGAGGAACCGGGGACCTGGCTGAGAAGAAGCTGTACCCAGCCTACCGCAACCTGATGGAGAAGGGGTACACCTTCGAGGTCCTGGCATTGGGCAGGCGCTTTGCAACGAGAGCGGAGTTCCTCGCCTCGTTGCTGGATGAAGGCGCCCCACCCTCCTTCACCGACCACCTGCACTACCTCTCCTACGACATGGCCCACCGTGATGCCGTACAGCACCTCAGTGAGAAGATCAAGGAGCTGGTCGGCGACTCTGCTGAGGTGGAGTTCATCTACTACCTGGCCCTGCAGCCCTCCCTCTACGAGGTGGCCATCGCCCAGATCAAGGAGATCGACCGCGACCTGGCATGCGAGTGCTCCCTGACGAAGAAGATCATCGTCGAGAAGCCCTTCGGCTTCGACCTGGAGAGCGCAAAACGCTACAATGCCATTCTTGAGCAAGCGTTCACCGACCGGGAGATCTATCGCGTCGACCACTACCTGGGCAAGGAGTTCATGCAGAACCTGCTCTTGATGCGCTTCCACAACGACATCATCCGCCGTATCTGGGACAATCGGACCATCGAATCCATCCAGATCATCTTCGACGAGTCCCACGGAGTCGACCAGCGCCTTGGCTTCTACGAGAAGATCGGGGTGGTGCGCGATACCATCCAGAACCACATCATGCAGATCATCGCCTACCTGACGATGGGAGAGCCCGCCTCGATCTCCTTCGAGGACATCGCCATCGAGAAGCAGAAGGTGCTGCGTTCCATCCCGCCGATCGAAGAGTTCTACATGGGCCGCTACGAGAGTCTGGGAGCAGAGACGGGCCGGGTCATCCAGACACCGACCTACGCATCCTTCACCCTTTTTGTGAACACCTACTACTTTGCCGGAATCCCGATCTACGTGCGTACCGGCAAGATGCAGAAGGAGCCCAAGAGCCTGATCTACATCAAGTTCAGGAACACCACCCGTGAGGTGATGCACGACGAGTCCATCAAGGAGAATGCCGTCATCATCACCATCAACCCGGAGTTGACGATCGACATCAGCATGAATTTGAAGATTCCAAACACCAATTGGAAGAGCAAGCCGGTACGCTTTCGTTTCAACCAGAGCGAGACCTTCGGGGTGAACACCCCCGAAGCGTACGAGCAGATCGTCGAGAAGATCCTCCAGGGGGACAAGAGCCTCTTTCCGACGATGCAGGAGATCAACGAGAGCTGGAG
>JALOBD010000119.1 GCA_023228445.1 Sphaerochaeta sp.
GCGATAGGGAGAATCTGTGCTCGAAGAAACTATTTTTGGGACTTCCAATTGAACCTTCTCCCGTTTGGTACTACTATTATGCCCATGGAACCGATTTCCACCTTCTACGATGATTTGGGAACCAAAGCATACAAACGGATCAAGGAGATGATTGTCAGTGGAGAGCTCAAGCCTGGGCAGAAGCTGTTGCAGGAGGAGATGGCGAATCTGTTGGGGGTCTCACGAACCCCACTGCTCCAGGCAATCGGGAAGCTTGAACGGGAGAACTTGGTCTTGACGATCCCCCGCCGGGGATCGCATGTCAGGCACTTCTCCGAGCAAGAGTTCCTCGATGTCTTTGATATCCGTGGACAGCTGGAACCGATGGGGGCCTACCAAGCCGCCCGATATATTGATGATGACGGGCTGGAGCTGCTTGCCCACCTGATCACGTGCCAACGACGGGCTGCCTCCCACAACAAGGCGCATGAGCTCCACGAGGCAGACAAGGAGTTTCACCTGACGATCATGCGCAGCAGCGGCAATCACTTTCTCCACGATATCCTCAAGGCGTACGCAAATGCCCTCTGCGACAGTGAACGGCTACTGAAAAGTCCGCAGCAACGGATAGACGAGCATGAGAATATACTCTCGGCACTGGCAGAGCACGATCCGTTGAGCGCTCGGGAGCTGATGTACTATCATATAAACGGAGGTGCACGGGCCAAGCTGGAATCGCTGCTGGGCAAGAAGGGCAAGGAAAACGATGACACAGAAGATTGAAAACAAGGCGTTGCGTGACTACATATACGAACAAATCCGTGATTTGATCGATCGCGGGGGTCTTCGTGTCGGGCAAAAGATCAACAAGAAAGAGCTTGGCAAGCGCTTTGGAGTGAGCCAGACCCCGATCAACGATGCGTTGAACAAGCTTGTCGGGGAGCGCTACATTGAAGTCCAGCCCCGCAAGGGATACTTTGTCCGGGAATTTGGCACGGATGAATTTTGCCAAATCTTCGAGATGCGCGCAGGCCTTGAAGGAATCGCCGCCCGCCTCTGCTGCGAGAACGCGAGCGAGGAGGAGTTGCACCGGCTCGTCACCACCTTTGACGGCTTCACCCTCCCCCTCGATGAGGAGGAGATGAGGCGGTACGAGGAGGTGGACCGGTGGTTTCACGAGAAGATCGTGCAGTACTCTGCCAACGCCTTCATCTATAATGCGCTCAAGACAACCGGCTTCCAATCCCGCAGTTATCAGAAAGGTTTGGTGAGAGGTCCTGAAATCACGCTGCCAGAGCACATGATGATCATCGAGGCGTTGAAGGACCGCGATGGAGAGCGTGCCCAGAGAATGACGATCTTCCACCTCCTCAACAGCCGCGATGTCTTCAAGTTTCGGATGAACCAACGAAACAACGGGAAACTGGATGAGTCGTGACATGGGGCGAGATGCAACGCGTCCGATATGAACTGAGAAGCCTGCCGCATGGGCTTCTCACCCATCTGCCAGGGAGGCCTATCGATGAAGATTGCAGCGACAACGCTCTCTGCGAACCTTGACATTGAGGCAAAGTTCTCCCTCTTTTGCGGAGATTTTGCTACTCGAATCGCCAAGATTGCCCAAGCAGGCTTTGATGGGGTGGAGTTGCTTCCCCTCGACCCGCTGCACGTCGATGCGAGGGTGGTGTGCAAGACGCTGGACGCACACCACCTCACAGTCGCCGCGATCGCCAGCGGGATCCAGGCCTCAGTCGGCGGTCTTACGCTGATCAGCGGGGACCGAGACATCGAGCACGCCGCCCTCAAACGGATGTTCGACCTCATCGATCTTGCCCAGGCATGCCGTGCGGGCGTGGTGACCCTCGGTTCGTTTCGAGGACGATTGGGTGGCCCTACTGACGCAGGGGCCGAACGACTCTGTCATCTCCTCGGGCGAATCTGTGACTACGGGGTGGGACGAGGGGTGACCATTGCACTCGAGCCGGTGAATCGGTATGAGGATGGATACCTCAATACAGCCGGCGATGTGATCAGGGTCATCGAGCGGGTCGGAAGAAAGAATCTGGGCATCCTCTTGGACACCTTCCATATGAATATCGAGGAGGCGGACATCCTTGAGGTCGTCACGCGCTGCTGCTCACACATCGCCCACGTCCACATCGCCGATTCCAACCGGCTGAGCCCGGGCTCGGGCCACTTCGCCTTTGCCCTGCTGCTCACCCGCCTCCGGGAGTGCGGCTACACCGGTTGGCTCAGTGCCGAACTGCTGACACTGCCCACCCCAGATGAGGCGGGGGCGGCCACCGGATCTGCCTTGCAGCACCTGCTCAAGGCCACAGCAGGATCTCCTGCCCCGTAAGAGCGCGTCGAAGGCGCTCGGCTACCCAAGGAGCTCTTGGGCTGCCTTGACAATCCCGTCCACCGTGATGCCGTTCTTCTCCAAGAGCCGCTCATACGGGGCAGACTCCCCGAACTGATCCTGTACCCCGATCCGTCTCATCCTCACGGTTCCGATCTCACTGACAATCTCTGCCACCGCACTGCCCAGGCCGTTTATGATGGTATGGTCCTCCACCGTGATGATCCCCTTCGTCGTGGCAATCGCAGAGAGCACTGCCGCACGGTCGATCGGCTTGATGGTGTGCATATCCACCAAGCGGACCGAGATGGACCGCTCCTCCAACAGGGCAGCTGCCCTCCTGCAGAGGTCGAGCACCGCACCCGTGCTGATGATCGTTAGATCGGTCCCCTCGCTGTGGAGCACCGCCTTGCCGATTTCAAACTCGTCCTGGTCGTCATAGATGAATGGAACGGCATCGCGGGTGAAGCGAAGGTACACCGGCCCGTCATACGCCGCGGCGGCCTTGACCAGTGCCTTCGTCGAAGCGAAATCAGCCGGTGCCACCACCGTCATGTTGGCCAGGGTGCGCAGCAGCCCCATGTCCTCGATCCCCTGGTGGCTTGCCCCGTCGTTAGCCGGGGTGAGACCGCCGTGGGAACAGGCAATCTTCACATTCAAATGCGGATAACATACCTCCTGACGGATTTGCTCGAGCATCCGCATGCTGCCAAACACGGCGTATGTCGTGACAAAGGGAATCTTGCCACACGTGGCCAAGCCGGCGGCTACACCACAGGCGTTCTGTTCGGCGATCCCCACGTTGATGTGCTGTTGGGGCAATTGCCGGGCAAACTCGACGGTCTTGCACGAGCGCCCGATATCACAGTCGATGACATAGATGCGGGAATCGTCTTTTCCCAGTTCCAAAATCGCCTCGCCATATGCGTCACGGGTCGCCCTTCCTTGTGTATTGCTCATCTGCTCTCTCCTTCAATCTCGGCCATGGCGCGCGCAAACTCCTCGTCATTGGGGGCCTGGCCATGCCAGGCGGTGATATCTTCCATGAAGGAGACGCCCTTGCCCTTCACCGTCTTGGCAACAATTGCGACGGGCAATCCGCTGTCGTTGTTCCGTATCCGATCGAAGACCGAGGTGATCTGGACCAGGTCATGCCCATCAATGACATGGGTCCAGAGGCCGAACGCGTTCAGCTTCGCCTCCAAATCTCCCAGTGGCATCACCACACTACAGGTGTCGTCATTTTGAATGTTGTTGTTGTCGATGATGACCACGAGGTTGTCGAGCTTGTACTTTGATGCAGTCTGCAGCGCCTCCCAAATCTGCCCCTCTTGCGTCTCCCCATCGCCTACCAGGCAAAAGACACGATACTCCTTCCCATCGCGCTTGCCCGCGATGGCCATGCCAACGGCCGTGGAGAGGCCCTGCCCCAACGACCCCGTGCTGATATCGATCCCCGGGCACCGCTTCATGTCGGGGTGGCCCTGCAACATCGACCCTTCCTGGCGCAGAGTATAGATCGTCTCATACGGAAAGTAGCCTCGCAGCGCCAGGGCCGAATAGAGGACCGGGCACACATGACCTTTGGAGAGGACAAAGCGGTCCCGGTCGGGCCAACGGGGATCCTCTGGCTTGATGCGCAGCTCATGAAAGTATAGCGTGGCCACGATTTCACTGGCCGACAGCGATCCGCCCGGATGCCCCGATTGGGCCGCGTGGATCATCGTCAACAGCGTCTTTCGCAGCTCTTTGGTAGATGTTCGCAGTGAATCTATCAACGTATCATGTACAAGTTCTTGTCTCATAAAAACTCCTTACTCCTGGATATTCTGCAATCGAGACCCTCTCGCCGCCCGGATGGTGAAGAGAAGGGAGAACGTGATCCCCATCGGGATGAGGACAATCCCCGCATACTGGCGGATGCTGTACTGGCCGCTGAGAAACACAAGTTCAAAGATGACGGTGACGATTGTCTCAAAGCAGCAGATGATCGCTGCAATGGAACTCTCCACGTATTTTGCACCGAGGTTGAAGGCGTAGAAGGCACCGATGGAGGAGATGAAGACCAAGCCGGCCACTCCATACCACGCCGATGGATGGAATGAGAAGTCATGGGGTCCGGTGAACAGGAGGAGGAGCGCGGTGATGACGGCTCCGGTGGTCATCGTATAGGTCGTGATGACGGCACTGGAGACGGGCAGGACCTCGGGGTGCTTGATGCTCGTGACGTACCACCCGTAGAGCAACATGGAAGCAACGGAGAGCAGCACCCCCAGGGTGCTGATCCTCATATCGGACATGTCGAGGGTCATGACGATACCGATGAAGATTACCACATACCCGATCACATTGGTCAGGCGCAGGCGCTCCCTCCCTTTTATGGCTGCGATGATCATCACCCAGGCGGGATACCCGTAGAAGATTGCCTGCACCACCCCCATCGGCATCGTCTGGAATGCAAAGAACTTGGCGACGATCACAAGGGTGAAGGGAAGGCCGACGTTCACGACAATCCGCAGCGCTGTCCTTGTGGGGGTCACCAGCTCCCGTGCCCTGCCCGTCAATAGTTGGAAGCTGATGAGGATCAGGGCTGCCCCACCGAAGCGGAGCAGCACAAGCTCAAGGGGGAGCATCCCGCCATCATATGAGATTCGGGTAAAGATTGGCATCAAACCATAGCCGATTGTCGCACTGAAAATCAGTATCAAACTTGTGGTCCGTTTCATATGTGCCATCATATACCAGATTCTTCATGTTGTCAGCAAATAATTAAATATTGTATACATTGTTTTTGTTAATTGAATTATTTTGACTTTTACTTTTGAATAATCTAGAATACTGAATACAATATAGTGAAGGAGCGTCGCATGATTACAAGAAAAATGGAACAACGCCTTCGCCAGGAAGCAGCCGATGTACTCAGGCAAACAGGCTTTCCCCTCACTGCGACCGAGCTCGAATCCATCGCGGTCGCAGATTTCGGTCTGAGCCATCCATATGAGGAGGGGGCACAGATCCTCACCCTCTTTGCCACCGACCGCATAAGCGCCAAATTGATCGTGCTCCTTCCAAACCAGATCCTCCCCGAACATTGGCATCCCCCAGTCGGTGACGATCCTGGCAAGGAGGAGACCATCCGTGGCTATTGGGGAACGACGCTCTGCTTCACAGAAGGAGGAGATGCTCCTCCCTCAGAAGAAGCACCGCAAGACAAAGCACAGTACTTTACCGCCACCGAGCGTCACACGCTCGAGCCGGCAAGCCAGATACTGATTCCACCCGGGCAGAAGCATTGGCTCAAAGGGGGGCCACACGGGGGTGTGGTGTTGAGTTTCTCGACGTGTGTCAGGGACATCCTTGACGAATTCAGCGATCCGGCCATCGTGCGCACCACACAGGTCATCGATGATTGAGCGGTGACAATTGCCAATACTGCCCGTGAAAGTGGTCAGGACCGCAGCGCTTCCATCTCCTCGTCAGAGAGGTACCGGATGGCAAGGTGTTGACCAAGGTACCAGAGCTTGGCCGTCTCCTCAAACTCTTCGGATGCCTCCACCGCTTCCTTGAGCGAGGGACGGCAGACGATGAGGCCATGGTTTGCCATCAGGAGGGTCGAGAAGGCGCTCTTCTGTCGAATGTCGTCGCCGAGGCGCTTATCACCCGGCTTGCGGTACGGCAGAACGCCCACACCCCCGACCTTCATCACGAAGTACGGGGTGAAGGGCCTGATGGGCGTGCCGTCAGAGAGCCCCTCGAGGCTTGCCAGCAGGGTTGAGTAGGTGGAGTGGAGGTGAACGACCGCCTGCACCTCAGGATGCACATCATAGCAGGCCAGGTGCAAGAAGACCTCCTTGGTCGGTGGTTTACCAGAGAGGAGCTTCCCGCTTTGGTCGAAGTGCGACACCTCCGCTTCGGTGATAGTGCCGAACGAACTTCCCGTCGGGGTGGCCAAGAAGGATCCATCCTCCATCTTGACCGAGATGTTGCCCGCCGACCCGACGACAAAGCCACGTTCAAAGAGCGAACGGGCATAGGTGACGATCTGTTTACGCATCCGCAGGCTCCTTGCACATCATTTGTGCCTTGGCAAAAAAGTCGAAGCTGCCAAAGTTGCCGCTCTTGAAGGCGAACTGCAGGTTGCTGTCAGCGGCTTTGAGCCACGAGACCCCCGGGTCGATCTGGTTCCCGATGAGGTAGGCTTCAAGGCCCAGGGTTGTGG
>JALOBD010000120.1 GCA_023228445.1 Sphaerochaeta sp.
GTGGGTGACCACCTCTTTTTTGTGTCCTCAGTAGAGGAAACTCTCGATCCGGGTTGCGATGGAGGAGGTATCGCACTCAGGGTGGTAGCTCTCGGGCAGACTTCTGAGCATGAAGGGCCCGTAGCTCTTGGTCACCACCCTGCTGTCAAGGATCAGGACGATGCCGCGGTCAGAAGTGGAGCGCAGAAGGCGGCCGAACCCCTGCTTGAGCTTCATCGTCGCCGACTGCAGTGCCAGTTGGAAGAAACCGCTGCCTCCCGCCCGGTCTATGGCCTCGCATCGGGCCTTGAAGACCGGGTCGCTGGGAACGCTGAACGGCAGCTTGGTGATGATGACCAGGCGAAGGGTATCGCCGGGAGCATCGACCCCCTCCCAGAAGGAGGAGGTGGCAAAGAGCGTTGAATTGGCATCGGCGATGAAGGTGTTGAGCAGCGTGAATCGGTCCGCCTCCCCCTGGGTGAGCAGCACCATCCCCTCCCTCTCAAACCGCTCGGAGAGCGACTCCTTCACCGCCTTGAGCGTCGCGTACGAGGTGAAGAGCACCAAGGCGCCACCACCGGTGGTGTGCACGCTCTGCCAGATCGTCTCCTTCAGATAGGTGAGGTACGGCTCGTCGGCTCTCGCAGGTGGTGGTGGGGCGTCGTAGGGGGTGAGGAGCATCAAGTGCTCCCGATAGTCGAAGGGGGAGAGGAAGACCCCCTTGAGAAATGGTCGGTCCTCGCTATAGGGCAAGCCCACACGGCTCGACCAGAAGGCAAACTCATCACCCAGGTCCATGGTCGCCGAGGTGCAGACCACGGTTTCAAGTTTTGAGAAGAGCGCCTCGGTGAGGATCGGGGCGACTGAGAGCGGGGTGATGCACACCTGGATGCGAATCTGGGCTCGTACCCGCTCGGCGTTGAACCAGTGAATCTCATCGCCCCAGCTGGCGAAGTCGCAGAACCGGGCCAGCACATCGGCCAAGGCGGCGATGCGGTCGCCGCGTACTTTCAGCTCATTGGCCCTCCCCTCCAGCTCACTGGGCACGTTCAGATCACTGATGAGGTTGGAGATCCTCGTTGAGAGCAGCGTCGCTGTCTCGACAATCGAGCGGGAGGCGGCGGCAAAGTCTCCAAGACGGCTCTGGTGCTCGCCCTTGATCAAGACCGGCTGGTAGTCGTTCTTTTGAAAGACGGTGAGCAGGTATTGGTCGAGCGTCTCGACGTGCTGCAGGAGCAGGTGGATCAGGTCCTTGATCGCCTCGATGCGCTCAACCTCAGCGCAGTAGGCACCGACTTGGTCAAGCAGCGACTGTTTGCTATACCGGCTCGAGCGCTGGATCTTGTGTACGTGGCGAAGGAGCGAGGAGCTATCGTACTCTCCCTTGAAGTACTCGCTGGCGTTGGCCTCGATATTATGCGCCTCATCGATGATCAGGTGGCTGAAGGAGGGCAGGATCGCCTCCTCATCGTATCCGGTATCGTTGATGTGGCGACTCTGGGCATCACTGAAGAGCAGGTGGTGGTTGCTGATGATGACCTGCGCTTCCCTCGCCTTCGCCTTTGCCTTGAAGAAGAAGCACTCCTTGTAGTAGGGGCAGGCGTGGGCTGGACAGAGATCGCTGTCGCAGTAGCTCTCCGCGTAGAGCTCGCCGCTGATTGAAAAGCCCAGGTCGCTGAACAACCCGCTCTGTGTGGTGCGCATCCATCGCTCCACCCGGGAGAGCTCGCTGTTGGGATCGGCGGCGAGCAGCGGGGATTCGCCCTTCACCTGCAAAAAGCGTTGGATGCAGATGTAGTTCGACCTGCCTACCGCCAAAGCTGTCTTGCACTCGATGCCCATCGATGAGAGGAGGATCGGCAGGTCCTTCTCAAAGAGCTGGCGTTGCAGGTTGATGGTGCTGGTAGCCACCACTGTCCGCTCATCAGGGTACGCTCTGGCGCGCATCGCTGCGCATGCCAGGTAGGCGAAGGATTTGCCGATCCCGGTACCCGCCTCCACTGCACAAATTGCCCCCTCCTCATAGCTCTGGCGCACCAGATCGGCCATGAGCAACTGCCCCTCGCGAAACTCGTAGGTGGGGAAGTGTGCCTCCAGCAGGCCGTCCTTGTCGAAAATCCGGTAGATGTCATCCTTGGTCAATGTGATATTCCTGTAGCTTTCTATGCAGTGTCTTTCGTCCGATCCCCAGCACCTCGGCGGCTCGGGTCTTGTTACCACCGCACTGGGCGAGGGTGGAGATAATCAACTTCTGTTCCGCCTCGGCCAGCGTGATTCCGACATCAAGGCTCACCGAAGTGCCGCTCTCCGCCCTGCCGATCTGCTGTGGCAGGTCTTCAATCTCGATGATCGAGCCCCGTGCCAGCACGACGGCACTCTCGATGCAGTTGCGCAGTTCACGGATATTGCCCGGCCAATCGTAGGCGAGCAGGGCCCGCTTGGCCGCATTGGAGAAGCCTTCGATATCGCGTCCATTCTCCTCGCTGAACTGGGTCAAGAAACTCGTCAGGAGCAACGGGATATCCTCCCTGCGCTCACGCAGCGGCGGCACGACGAGGTGAACGACATTGAGGCGGTAGTAGAGGTCCTCGCGAAAGTTCCCCTTCTCGATTTCGACCAACAGATCCTTGTTGGTGGCGCAGACGATCCGCACGTCCACCGAGATCGGTTGCTCCCCACCGACGCGCTCAAACCTCCGCTCCTGCAGCACCCGAAGCAACTTGACCTGGGTCTGCAGGTCGATCTCCCCGATCTCATCGAGGAAAATCGTGCCGCCGTCGGCCAGCTCAAAGCGTCCGCGCTTCTGAGCCACCGCGCCGGTGAAGGACCCCTTCTCGTGGCCGAAGAGCTCGCTCTCCAGCAGCGATGCGCTCAGTGCGGCACAGTGGACCTTCACCAGTGGTCCCTTGACCCGGGGAGAGAGCTCGTGGATTGCATCGGCGACCAGCTCCTTGCCTACCCCGCTCTCTCCGGTGATCAACACGGAGGCCTTTGTCGGGGCAACTTGGGCGACAGTGTCCATCAGGGCCACCATCTTGGAGCTCTTTCCAATGATTCGGTCGTACCGGTTCCTCGCCTTCAAGAGCTCGACTTCCACCTTCAACCGTTCATGCTCCGCGTAGAGGTCGCTTGAGGAGAGGGCTTTCTTGACCACCAGGCTGAGGCGATCGAGGTCCACCGGCTTGGTGAAGAAGTCGATGGCGCCGCTGCGCATCGCATCGACGGCGCTCTCGATCGAGCCGTGGCCGGTAAGGATGATCACCGGCAGGCGGGGGTATGCGCCGCTGATCCGCCTCAGCAGCTCATCACCGCCCATCTTCGGCATGCGCAGGTCGGTGATGACCAGGTCGACCGGCTTGCTGTTGACCAGCTTCCACCCCTCCTCCCCGTTTGAGGCGACGAGTGCTTCATAGCCCTCCAGCTCCATGGCAAGGGCAAGACCACTTTGGATGTTCTTCTCATCGTCACAGATCAGGATACTACGTTTCATCGGATGCCTCCCCGGTCATGGCCTCTTCAATGGCCAGGTATTCGCTCTGCGGCACCGGGAAGTGGAGGGTGAAGACCGATCCCTCCCCCTTCTTGGAGTACACCGTGACATCACCGCCATGCTCCTTCATGATCTTGTAGACCATGGTCAACCCAAGGCCCGTGCCGCTGGCTTTGGTGGTGAAGTAGGGTTCAAAGAGCTTTGCGATGGTCTGCTCCTCCATGCCGATGCCGGTGTCGGCTACCTGGACGGTGACGTCGTTACCCTCGTGACGGAGCGTGACGGTCAACGTCCCACCGCCCTCCATCGCCGCCATGGCATTCTTGATGAGGTTGAGCAGAGCTTGTTTGACCAGGTGGTCGTCAAAGTGGATGCGTGGCAGGTAGGAGGCAAACTCCTCCTTGAGGATGATCTTGTGGGCGGCCAGCTCGACTTTGGCGAAGGCGCACACCTCGGCGACCGTCCCTCTGATTTGGGCAAGGCGCGGGCGGCTGTCCAGCGGCCTGACGGCGAAGAGGAAGTCGACAACAATCGTGTTCAAGCGCCCGATCTCCTCTTCAAGCACATCGAGGTAGCGCGCACCATCGTCGCTGGTAAGACACCCCTTGCGGATGAACGCCTTGCGCAAGAGCTGCAGGTGGATGTCCATCGCTGCCAACGGGTTCTTGATCTCGTGGGCCACCCCCGCTGCCATCGTCGTCAGGCTGGCAAGGTTCTCACTGCGTCGCAGCCTCCGTTCGGCGGCGTTGTGGGCTGTCACATCGCTGAGCATGATGACGAAGGACGAGGCCTTGGCGTTGGCAGCATCCTTGTAGGAGGTGACGGTGACGGCGATGGTCTGGATCTTGTCTCCCTTTTGGAAGGAGAACTCGTTATCCGCCTCCTCATCCCTCTGGTGAACCTGGTCGATGATGTACGCCTTGACGTGCTCATCACTGAGCGCATCCTCGAGGGCCATGCCCTCATAGGAACGGCTGCGGGCCATCGGAACCAGGGTGCGGCAGTTTGATGTGGCATAGCGGATTACCAGATCGGCATCGGTGAGGATGACTCCATCCTCGATCGATTCGAGCGCGTTCTCCAACATCTCAAGCTCATTGGACAGGCTTTGGAGGACACCGACGATCTGTCGTCTGTCGAGTTGGTCGATCTTGGCGATTGCCCGCCGGACAAAGCTTCTCATCGTACCTCCAAGAGGGTGTAGTAGAGCCCCTGGCCCATCATCTTCACATCCTGGTTGTAGAGTTCGCCGTGGTAGTAGCTCTCGTTGATGGAGCGTACATAGCGCGTCGCTGTCGATGCAGCCAACACACCCGATCGCACACGCTGCTCGAAGTGGCCCAACATGAGGCGCAACAGCTGCTCGTATCCATCCATCTTCTCCACCTCGGCCAAGATCTTGGCAAGCTCGATCGGCGACAGGCGCCGGTGGAGGGTCAGTGACGAGACGAGGGTTTCGGCCGCCGCAGTCAACGAGGTGATGTCGAGGCCCCCGCTCTCGAGATAGAACTCCTCGAGGCTTCGATACCCCTTCTTCGGGTAATAGGGTTCCACATACCGGTGCAGCGCCTCTTCAGAGAGTGGAGCAAAGCGCGTCAGCCGTGCTCGGGAGAGGATCGTCTGCATGATCCGGGCCGGGTGTTCACTGATGAGGAAGAAGTAGACATCCGTCGGTGGTTCCTCCAACAGCTTGAGCAGTGCATTGCGTGCCGAGGGGTTGGTCTCCTCCAGCGCCTCGATGATGATGAACCGCTTCTGGCTGCCGATGGCCGATCGACTGACCCACTCGGCGATGGATCGCACCTGGGCCACCGTGATGGTCGTACTCTTCTTGGCTGCGATGAAGAGGCGCTTGGTCAGCCGGCGGATCTCCTGGGCCCACCGGTCGCGTTCACTCTCGCTCTCCCCATCGCTTTGGATGAACTGGCCGACCACATCGGCCAGCGCGCTCGCCTCACCCAGCGTGTTGAGCTGGGGGTGGTATGAGAGCAAGAGCGTGCGAAGGGAACGGATGGTCTGCTCTTTGGTGTAATCGGTTGCCAGACGTTGCCAGGCGGCAAGGTTGCTCTCTATGATGGAGCGGTGGTCGCGTCGGCTCACGATGAGCAGGTTCTCCATCGTCATGGTGCGTGCGCTTCTGCACGACGGGCACGTACAGTGGTCACTGCCCTGCTGTTGGCAGTCCAACACGCGGATGCACTCAAGGGCGGCAGTGAGGCGGAGGCTGTATGCGGGCCCTCCAAAGAGGTTCACTTGGGCAAAGGTACCCTCTTCGATCTGTTGGGCCAGGTGGGCGCTCAGCTCCCCTTGGTAGCGAGAGAGGGACTCAAACATTGCCAAGGCCTGTCGAGGCGCCGATCCAGGCAAAGGATTCAGGGACCAGCGGGCGCACCACGTTGGTGACGAACTGGCTCTTGTCCATGACCGAGGAGAGGTCGAAGACCCGTTGCAGCTCGAGGACGTAGAGGATCAAGGCGCAGGCAATGGCCAATTCAAGGACTCCCCACAAGAACCCGAGCAGCGCATTGACCTGCCTCAAGCCGGTGGCTGTCAGGGCGGTCTCCAAGAGGCCTCCGACAATCCTCATCAGCGCATACCCGACCAAAAAGAGGACGACCCACGCCACGAGGCTCGAGAGCAATGGCCCAAGGTAGAAGGATTGGGCCAGCACTTCGGCGATGATCTTGGTGAACATCAAGCCGGCGAAGAAGCCGACGATGTACCCTGAACGATGGGCGAACGCCTTGGCGAATCCGCCCAGAGTCCCGACGATCCCTGCGATGATGGCAAGGCTGAAGACGATGATGTCGATCGCATTGAAGTAGATCGATCCGATGGTCACTCCCCACTGCATGAACGCTTCCTCCCCTGCTCCCTGACCTGATCGGC
>JALOBD010000121.1 GCA_023228445.1 Sphaerochaeta sp.
GCCATTGCATCGCCGAGGAGGATCTGTACCACTCCCCAGAGGGAGTAGAGGTAGCTTGCCGTCGTGCCGATGGCCACCAGACTGTCCATGTTCGGCTCTCGTCTGAAGAGCAGCGTATAGCCCTTGGTGAAGAACGCCGAGCCACCGAGGAGCGTACCAGTGGCCAACAGCATCTGCAGCAGGGCATTGGTGAGGCTTCCAACGGGTAGGTTAAAACCGACCATGGATCCCATGGAGAGGACCATCAAGGCGATGGTGAGGATGGCATTGAAGATGAGGCGGTGGCCGAGGTCCTTCAGCTCACGCCTCTTCTCCTCTTCCTTGGCCTTGGGGTCGACCGCGTCGCTGACGCCGTACCCGATGCGCTTGACTGCCGCTTTGATCTTGTCCAGGTCGAGGTTGCCCTCATCAAAGCTGATGGTGGCCGTCTCCGTTGCCAGGTTCACCTGGGCAACTCCCACTCCTTCAAGCTTGTTGAGCGTACGCTCGACGGCCGAAGAGCAGGAGGCACAGGTCATGCCTTCGATACCTACGCGGATCTCTGTCATGCAAGCACCTCGTAGCCGATCTCGACGATCATCTCCTTCGCTGCCTGTACCGTCTCCTCCTTGCTATGCTTGATGACGACCTTGCCACTCTTGGCATCGGCCTTCACACCCTTGATGTCATCAAGGCCCTTGAGGGCGTTGATGGTCCTATTCTCACATCCACTGCAGTGCATGCCGCTCGTGTTGATGGTGGTCTTCATGATATTCCTCTCTTCTTCCCCGTTTCGGGAAATAATTCATATGCTCTAGACAGAGCTGAATATTTCAGCTACTATCGCTTTTGTACATCGGGCGGTTAACTCAGCGGGAGAGTGCCACGTTGACATCGTGGAAGTCGCCAGTTCAATCCTGGCATCGCCCAGCGCAAGCATCCAACGGGATGCTTGCTTTTTTATTGGCGGCGGAACGTCGCCATGACATCCATGACCTCCCGGATCTTCTCGCTGCGTTGAGCCTCATCATCGCTCTGGAAAGCGTCAACGACACAGGTGTTGAGATGGTTCTCCATCACCAAGTCCTCGACCTTCTTCAATGCGCTGATAACCGCACTGAGCTGGAGGAGGATATCGACACAGTAGCGTCCACTCTCCACCATGGTGCGTATCCCCCGTACCTGCCCTTCGATGCGGGCGAGGCGAACATCGGCCTTCTTTCTTGCTGTAGTATCCATGCCTTGTATATATACCCCCCAGGGGTATATGGTCAAGAGGGTAGCAGACGATATATCGCTCTTGTATTCGATTCTTGGAGGGCATAATGCGGTCAATCCTCATGGAGTGCAGGAAGGCCATCAGCAAGGTATCCAGTTCAGGGGGGAGAAATAGCAATCGGTACATCGAAGCGGTGTGAAATGGTTGTAATTGTCAGCCAATCGAACCATAATCGCCGTATATGAAACAGTTCAGGCACATTGGCCTTAGTATCGCCATCATCGTGGTGTTGCTCTTCCCCTCGTGCACGAAGAAGGGAGTAGAACCGCAGGCCCAATCCTTCTTGATGCTTGGCACGGTGTGCCGTATCACCATCTACGACAAGCCCAGTGACCGTGCCTTCAAGGCAGCCTTTGACCGCATCAGGGAGATCGAGAATCGCATGAGCATCCATTTGGATGAGAGTGAGGTCTCCCGCGTCAACCGGAGTGCGGGAACGGAGGCGATTCCCGTCTCTGCAGACACCTTCCTCGTGGTGCAGAAGGCCCTTGAAATCGCCCGCCTCTCAGGCGGTGCATTCGATCCCACCGTCGGACCGCTGGTCCAGGCGTGGGATATTGGAGGAGATGCCCCCCGTCGCCCAGGCGATGAGGAGATCGCCCACCTCTTGACGTTGGTGGGATGGCAACGGGTTGTTCTCGATGAGGAGCGCCAGACGATCTTCCTTCCCGACGAAGGGATGGTCCTCGACCTGGGAGCCATTGCCAAGGGGTACGCAGCCGATGAGGCGGCGCGGGTGCTCAAGGAGCACGGGGTGGGCTCGGCCATCGTCAACCTCGGTGGCAACGTGCTCACCGTCGGGCGGAAGGTCGACGGATCGCTCTGGAAGATCGGAATCCAGGACCCGGAGCAGGAGCGGGGCGGCTACGCCCTCATCGTCGAGCTGGACGACACCAGCTTGGTCACCAGCGGTCCCTATGAGCGCTTCTTCACCCTGGAGGGGGAGACGTACCACCACATCCTTGACACCACCACCGGCTACCCGGTGGTCAACGATCTGATCAGTGCCTCGATCATCACGGAAAGCTCGTTTCTCGCCGATGCGCTCTCGACGACCCTCTATGCGCTGGGAGATGAGCGCGGCATGGCATTCATTAAGACGCTCGAGGGGGTGGAGGCGATTGTGCTCACCGCCGATCACCGCCTCATCACCAGCGCAAACACTCCTCCAATTACCGTCACTGACGAGACCTATCACCGTTAGCGACCCCAGGGATGCAGTTGTACAGCAATGCCTCTTCATGGTATCATGGGCTAGATTCACCATCTCGGTAATATATTGGTACAAAATTACTGGAATGACCAGTTGTAGCAAATGAAAATGCCGAGAACATGCATTTTTAGGAGGACGCCATGGTTGGTACGCATCAGGAGATTTCTTACATTGTCCGTGAAGGTCGGGAGAAGGACGTCACGCTGGCCAAGGAGCTCTTCTCGATGAAGTACGTCAACTGTGCACGTCGGTTCCACCGGCAGATTCCCGGCTACCGGATGAGCCCACTGCAAGGACTCCCCAGCCTCGCCGCGATGTTCGAGGTCGGTGGCGTATGGACCAAGGATGAATCAAGCCGTCTGACGCTCAACAGCTTCAAGGTCCTCGGCGGCTCCTTCGCCCTCTACCGCTACCTGCAGAAGCAGTTGGGCATCCTGGGCGAGGACACCCCGTTCTCCTACCTGGCCAGCGAGGAGGTGAAGGAGCGGGTCGGCGACATCACCTTTGCCAGTGCAACCGACGGCAACCACGGGCGCGGTATCGCGTGGGCAGCCAAAAAGCTTGGCTTCAAGTGTGTCATTTACGTACACTCGGAGACCAGTGCCCGTCGCATCGACGCCATCAAGAGCAACGATGCCACCGTTGTCGTCGTCGACGGCAACTACGATGATGCGGTGCGTCAGGTCGCCATCGACGCCGAGGCCAATGGATGGACGGTGGTCAGCGACACCAGCTGGGACAACTACACCGAGATTCCGACCTGGATCATGCAGGGTTACCTCACCCTCTTTGCCGAGGCACAGGAGCAATTTGCCGGGGTTGGCATCGTAAAACCGACGCACATCTTCATCCAGGCCGGGGTAGGGGCGCTTGCCGCTTCGATCGTCGGCTACTACCACGCTCTCTTTGGTCAAGATGCGCCCAAGTGTATCGTGGTCGAGCCTGATAAGGCGCCGTGTATCTTTGAGAGTGCGCTCTCCGGCGAGGAGCAGCCCCGCTCGGTCACCGGAGCGCTGGACACCATCATGGCGGGCCTTGCCTGCGGCGACCCCAGCCCGATCGCCTGGGATATCCTGCGTGAGCTCACCGACGCCTACCTGATGGTCCCCGACTACATCGCCGCCAAGGGGATGCGGATGTACGCCACCCCACTTGCCGGAGACCCGCTGATCATCAGCGGAGAGAGCGGGGCGGTCACCCTCGGAGCCTTCGCCTCCATCATGCAGTACTCCGAGCTCAAGGAGCTCAAGAACGCCTTGGGTCTGACCAAGGAGAGTCAGGTGCTCTTCGTCAACACCGAGGGGAACACCGACCCGATCCACTTCCGCCAGATCATCTGGGAGGGAGCCAACCCGGTGCCCGAGGAGTATTGGATCAACCGCTGATCAGCGGTAGAGCGCAACCGCTGCCATCACCAGAACAATCGAGACCACCGTGTCCACCGATAGGGTGGTGTGCACATATGCATTCTCACCCTCGCTGTCGCTCTTCATGAACGCTGAGATGACGAAGGGTGGGGGAGTGAGAGCCATGATGAGCATCGCCTGACGGAAAATCGGTGCCATGCCCAGCCACCGGTCGAGGATCCAGTGGTTGAAGAGGAGGGCGAGGGTGACCAGGATCACCTTGCGTATGGCGATGGTGAAGAGCGAGAGACCCACCGTCTTGCCTTCGATTTGCACACCCCAACCGATGGCGATGGTGATGAGGGGGACGGTCATCGAACCCAAGAGGTGGATGAACGCACCCGCCGGTTCGAGGTACGGGGAGAGGGAGGCAGGAACGCGCACCATCCCCGCAACGATACCCCCTACCATGCCCACGGTGACCGGACTTTTGACGAACTCACCGATGATGGAAGCCACGCTTGGCCTCCTTCCGCTCTTCATCGCGGTGAGGGCGGAGCTTTGGATGGTGAAGACGAAGAAGGTCTGTCCCAGGCCGATGAAGGCGATGGCGCTCAGTCCGACGGCCCCATAGGTGGCTGAAAAGACGGCAAGGCCGAACATCCCCACCTCAAAGCCGGTCATCATGAGGGGAAAGTACGGGCTCTTGATCCGCAACAGTCTCGCCAAAAGATGACCGAGGGCGAGCATCAGGACACAGAGCAGGTAGACGAGAAGCACCACTACCGTATCCTTGGCTCGTACATCGAGGGTCAAGAAGCTCTCGAAGAGCAAGGCGGGGAGTCCCACATTGAGGATGAGGTTCTTCAGTTCAACGATTGTCTTCTCACTGAGAAACGAGGTGCGCCGCATCCCATACCCCAACAAGAAGAGGAAGAGGATGGGCAGACTTGCGAAGGTATTTGTGGCCATGGCCTTACGATATACCACCGGCGGAGGCTACACAACAGATAAAAGAGCATATCCACACCAACCGGTCCAGGTGGTTACCGTACGTGACCAACCCTATACACCCAACGAGGTGGTGAGCCGCACCGATTGCAGTGCGGCATCACCGGCGGTCTTAGAGCGCGTAGAGGACCCCGATGGACGAGGTAAAGATGCCCATCAGTGGCAGGGCCTGGCTGAAGCCCGTGGCTGTATCTCCTTCGCCGATGGCGTAGATGAAGATCGGCACATCTAGCTTGGCGAAGAGACCGAAGCGGGTATCGGGGATCCAATACTCACCCTTGATCACCGGACCGGCAAAACCCAGCACCCAGGGGGTGAAGTTGGTAAATACCGTCGTCCCAAGGCCGACTTTTAGACCGAATTGTTCACCCAGGCTGATGGGGTAACTGACATCGGCAGTCATGGTGAGGAGACTGCTTGCCAGGCCCCAGTCATCCCCATCGGCAAGGGCCCTGATATAGGCGATTCCCGCCGGGAAGTTCGCTCCGATATTGAGGGCTACCGGACCGAGCTCGAAGTCGCTCACCACACCGGTTGAGGTGAATCCCAGCTGAGCTCCCACCGCAGTGGAGGAGGGTCGTGCTGCAAGGGGGAGAAGCATCAGGGCCGACACAAGGCAGATGGTGATAATTCGTTTCATGAAAGGACTCCTGCATGAATAGTTTCTAGAGATAGAATACTGCGAATATGCGTTTACAACAATGGCCGGGCCTTGACAATCCAAGGATAGGTGGGTATCGTACAGTAAAGATTGTATCAAATATTATTGAGAACAATTAAACAGGAGGATTCCATGGCAATCTATGATTACAAAGTGCCGACGAAAGATGGCAAGGAGACCGATCTCTCCCAGTATAAGGACACCGTGCTCTTGATTGTGAACACTGCAACGCAGTGTGGCTTCACCCCAGAGTACAAGGAGCTTGAGAAGATATACGAGCAGTATCGGGAAAAGGGCTTTGAGATCCTTGACTTTCCCTGCAACCAGTTCAAGGAGCAGGCCCCGGAGTCGATCGATGAGATCGACCGGATCTGTACGCTGACCTATGGGACCACCTACCCGCGCTTTGGGAAGATCGAGGTCAACGGGGAGGGGGAGTTGGGACTCTACACCTACCTCAAGAGCAAGCACAGCTTCACCGGCTTTGAGAAGAAGCACAAGCTCACCCCGGTCCTTGAGGGCCTGATGGCAGAACGCGACCCCGACTACCAGAACAACAGCGCCATCAAGTGGAACTTCACCAAGTTCTTGGTAGACCGCAAGGGCAACGTCGTCGCCCGCTTCGAGCCCGGCCAAGACCTGGGCAAGGTGAGTGCTGCCATCGAGGCGCTGCTCTAGCAGAATCGGCAATGGTCCGCTTACTCTGGTAAGCGATACCAAAGAAAGGAATATGTCCCTGGCTGTATGGCCAGGGA
>JALOBD010000122.1 GCA_023228445.1 Sphaerochaeta sp.
ATTGAAAACTCCTTACAAAAAGATACTTATATGAACGACGGGAGCCACATGCTCAATTGAGGGATAAATGTAACTCCTACTAAAACTATAACGTTACAAACGATAAACGGCAATGCCCCCTTGAAGACTGCGATAATATCCATGTTGCAGATTTTGCTGGCGACATTGAGGCACATCCCCACCGGCGGGGTGACCAGCCCGATTGCCAGGCCCACGATGAGGACTGCACCGAATTGCAGCTCACCCATGCCAAACTGTTGCAGCACCGGCAAGAGGATCGGGCTGATGAGCAGGATACAGGGGGTGACGTCAAGGAAAGTACCCAACAGCAGGATCAGGATATCCAGCAGGAGGAAGACGAGCCACGTGGGGATGCGAGAGTCGACCAAGAAGGTGCCGATGGTGGCCGGGACCTGCTCGACGGCGAGGATCCAGGTGAAGATCATCGTGAAGCCGCCGATGATCATGATCGAGCTGCTCATCATGAAGGTCTTCTTCAGCGCCTTCTTCACATCACTCCACCGCAGCTCCCGGTAGACCAGGAAGCCGAGGACGAGCGCATAGAGGCCGGCGATGCCTGCCGATTCGCTGGCGGTGGCGACCCCGAAGGAGACGGTGATGATGATCAAGAGCGGCATCAGGACGGCAAGCGAGCCGTCCTTGGCGATCTTGAGTGTTTGGCGCAGGTGGAGTTTTTGCTTGGGCGGGTGGTAGTTGTTTCGTTTGGAGATGACAAAGGTCAGCACCAGCTGGGTGACACCGATGAGGATGCCGGGGATCAGGCCGGCGAGGAAGAGCTTTGCCACCGAAGCGCCGCTGACCATCGCGTACATGAGCATCGGCACCGATGGGGGGATGATCATCCCCATCGTCGAGCTTGCCACCGTTATACCGGCTGAGAAGCTGAGCGGGTAGCCCTGCTTGACCATGTCGGGGATGAGGATTGAGCCGAGGGCTGAGGTGTCGGCCACCGATGAGCCGGAAATACCGCCGAAGATCATGCTGGCCACCACGTTCACCTCACCCAGCCCACCCTTCATCGGACGGACGAGGAGCATCGAGAAGTCGATGAGCCGCCGTGTCAGGCCGCTGTGGTTCATCAACTCGCCGGTGAGCATGAAGAGCGGCATGGCGATGATGATGAAGCTCTCCGTCCCTGACCAGACCCGCTGGGGGAAGGTCAACAGGAAGACGGGGTTGGTCAAGAGCATGTAGAGGATGCCCGAGGCACCGATGGAGAAACCGATGGGCACGCCGATCGCCAAGAAGACGACCAAGGCGAGGAACATGAGAGACAGTTGCATCACTTGCCCCCTTTGAAGCCGAGTTCACTATCATCCATGAAGCCTTTGTTCGGCGGTGGGATCACGATGAACTGTCCGACGATATCGACTGCTGAGTAGAAGATGGTGAAGACGGATGAGACGGGTATGATGGCGTAGTACCACCCACGCTTTATGCCGGTCGCCGGGCTGGGGACGCGGCCGACCTTGGCGATCATCCTGATGCTGTAGTAGACCATGACCAGAGAGACGATGATGATGACCACTTGGCATATGATGGCGAAGACGCGCCGGCTGCGCTTACCGGCAAGGTCGACGAAGTTGGTGATGGCGATGTGGTCGCCCTCCCTGAGGCCCAACGCCGAGCCGAAGAAGGTGGTGGCCACAAAGACCATCGTGAGGAGCTCCTCACTCTCGACGAAGGCGATGGAGAAGAAGTACCGCAGGATCACACTGATGACGACCCCGCCGGCAAGCACCGCATTGAGGGCGATGCCGAACGTTGAGAGGAACCGGTCGGTTCCCAAGACTAATTTTTTCATACAAACCCACTTGCTCTTGTGTTCAAAGGGTGCCCGCCTTTGTCCAAGGCGGGCTTGAAGTCCCGATTAGTTGGCTGCGACGAGGCGACGTGCCTCATCCAAGTCGGCCTGGGTGACGACCCCCTTCTTCACGAAGAAGTCGTACACGGGCTTACACGCTGCAATGAACTGATCCACCTCGCTCTGGTTGGGGCGGTAGACTTGGATGCCACCTGCCACGATCATGTTGAAGTAGTAGTCATCAAGCTCACGGCGCAGGCGGTTCTGCTCATCGGTGTAGATCCATGCACCCTCCTGGATGATCGCCTGCAGGTCTGCTGGCAACTTGTTCCACATATCCAAGCCCATGTCGAGCGGCTCGGGGTGGAACTGGTAGTCGATCATCGTCATGTACTTCTGCACCTCGAAGAACTTCATGTCGCCGATGTTGGCCAGCGGGTTCTCCTGTCCATCGGCAACGTTGGTCTTCAACGCCATGTAGGTGTCACCATAGGGGATGGAGACCGGGTTGGCCCCCAACGCCTTCATCGCCTCGATGATCGATTCGATCGGCGGGGTGCGCAACTTCAGCCCCTTCATGTCGGCAGGGCTCTTGATGGGGCGCACGTTGTTGGTGATCTGTCTCGAGCCCCCGTCACCGACGGCGAGCATCTTGATTCCCTGCGCTTCGGCGCTCTCACGGATCTTGTCACCCAACGCACTGCGGCTCACCTTCATCAAGTCGGCCTGGGTGGGGAAGAAGAAGGGCATCAAATAGAGGTTGAGCATCGGGCTCTGGCTATCGAAGACACCGCCGACGAACATCTCCAGCGTGCCGAGCTTCATCGCCTCGATCATCGCATTCTCATCTCCGAGGGTCCCGGCAGGGTAGATTTCAATCTTCAGCCGACCGTCGGACTCCTTCTCCACATACTCCTTCATGACCAACAACGCCTTGTGACGCGTGGACTCGGTAGTCGAGGCGTGGCCGAGCTTCAAGGTGTAGACCTTGTCCGCTGCCGCGTCTTTTTGCCCTGCTCCGAAGAGGGTTGCCATCGCTACAACGATGCACAGGACCAGTACCAGTGTTCTTTTCATGATAATCCTCCTAACAAATATTCCATATTGTGGAATGCTTTTTCTAATTTATAGGTATTCATATGATTAACTATGCATATTTCCCATATCTTAGTAGTTTGGTTCCACACTGTGGAATGCTATTTCATTATAAGATACTCTGAGCACTTGTCAAGTGGGAACAAATCATCTATATTTGGTGTGGGTGGAGGCAATCTGTGAAAACCGAAGTGAGAGTTCAGTCCTTGGACCGGGCATTTGACATTTTGACATTGCTTGGAAGCGAACAGGAAGGAGCTAGTCTTGCCTACGTTTCAGATCGCCTGACACTTCCCAAGAGCACCGTCCACCGCCTCCTCGGCGTCTTGGCACAGCGTGGCTTTGTCCGTCGCAGCGAACGGACCGGCTCTTACAAGCTTGGACCCGGACTCATCGACCTCTGTTCCAACTACCTCAACAACCTCGAGCTGAAGACTGAGAGCTCCCCGCACATGGATGAGCTCTCCACCACCACCGGCAACGTCGTCTTTTTGGCCATCCGCCAGAACCATGAGATGGTCTACATCGACAGCAAGGAGCAGATCACCAGCTTGCGCAAGTACGCCATCATCGGCCAACGCAAGCCGCTCTACTGCACGTCGCTGGGCAAAGCGCTGCTCATGGGTCTGAACGAGGAGGAGATCCGCGGCCTGATGACCGGCGTGGCCTTTGAGAAGAGGGGGCCGAACACCCACAGCAACGTCGAGAGCCTGCTTGCTGACATCCGCGAGTGCAAGCGTCGAGGCTGGGGGCTTGACGACCAAGAGGCGGAACCCGACATCAACTGTGTGGCAGCCCCGATCTACGACTACCGTGGCCAGGTCATCGCCGCCGTCTCCACCTCCTGGATCTTGGAGCAACAGCCTGAGATGTCACCGGAGAAGATGGCACCGCTGGTAATGAAGTGTACCCGCGCCATCTCCACCAACATGGGTTGGACCGGCAAGATCGCCAGAAACTGAGAAGAGGGCCATACGGCCCCCTTCATCCAGTGTATATCAATCGCTAAGCTATGTAGCTGTTCACATACCGCGTATACTCCGACTCCTTCAGTCGGTCCAATGCCCGCTTCTCGATCTGCCGAATCCGTTCCTTGGTGAGGTTGTACAGCTCGCCGATCTCCTTGAGCGACATCGGCATCTTCCCCTCCAGCCCAAAGCGCAGCTCGATGATCTCCCGCTCACGCTCACTGAGCGACGAGAGGAGGCGCCGCACGTCATCCTTGAGCGCACTGTCCAAGAGTGCATCCTCCGGGCTCTGTGCATCGTCCTCGATGAAGTCGGCGACCGAACTGGTCGAGCCGTCGCCAAAGAGCGGGGCATCGAGGCTGACCAGATCGCGGCTGATGGCCAAGAGACTCTCCACATGGTCTGCATCGTAGCCGGCCAGTTCGCCGATCTGCTCAGCGGTGGGATCCTCGACCTCCAGGTCCTTCATCAGCGACCGTTGGGCCTTCTGCATCTGCAACAACTCATTGGTGCGGTTGAGCGGCAGGCGAACCGCCCTGCCTTTCTCGTTGATCGCCTTCATGATCGACTGGCGGATCCACCACACCGCATAGCTGATGAACCGGTACCCACGGTCGGGGTCGAACTTCTCCAGCGCGGTCATCAGGCCAATGTTGCCCTCGTTGATCAAGTCGATCAACGGCAGTCCCTGGTTCTGGTACTTTTTTGCGACGTTGACGACGAAGCGAAGGTTGGATTCCACCATCCGTTTGCGGGCAAATTCATCGCCATCCCGGCTCCTGATGGCCAGCGCAAGCTCCTCCTCTTCGGTGAGCAAGGCGATGCGGTTGATCTCCTTGAGGTAGATGCTCATGATGTTGGCATCATCGTAGGAATATTCACTCTCTTGGTTCAGCATCTTGGTTCTCTTGCTCATGCGGTACGCTCCCTTATCGGTGTTACCTACACTTATGCAAGATGCGTGCCAAAAACAGGCCTTTCGTTGTAACTTGTTACATCGTCAAAAATAATACTTTTTGTAGATTCAGGCAAAACGGTTCATCACTGGTAAGAATCCACCTAGGTGGCACATTTTGTCCCACATGGATAAAAGTGAGCTGGTTTTGAGTCATTGTGACCCACCTTTCGCGATTCAGGTCACTGTCGTGCCCGTGCGGGGCCAGTATCCTCGACCAACCAGGGAAAATCCACTTCCAGGGTACCGAACCAGCGGGCCAAGTGCTCGCCAGCGAAGGGCAACTCGCTCTGACCAAGTTCGACCTTGATGCGCTCATACTCGTCCTTGAGCAGGTCGTGGACCATGTCCCCCTCACAGAGCGAGCAACTGACCCGCCCCTTGCCCATCAGGTAGATGGCGAACTGGCGGCGGAAGAAGTCGATCCAATCGAGGTCGGCGCCCTCCTCTCTCCCGCCGCGGATGAGGAATGCGTCGATGAGGTAGGTCAGTCCCATCGCCAGGTCGTGGGCGTGGGCAAAGAGGCAGCCGAGGTGGTAGAAGTGTCTCCACAGCTCGGTCGACGAGCCAAGCATCGCCTCCCACTCTTGTTCCTTGTTCCCTTCCATCCCCACTCCTTTCACGATTCATCTAGAATATAGGCATGGAGTGGAGAAGAGGCAAGTTTGTGAAGATTTCTGTCCAAAGAACGCACTCCCTTGCCTGTCTTGGCCCTTTTGACTATATTATTGCAAGCGGAGCCATCAGCAGCTGCGCGCTACCACAAAAACCTATGGTTGGAGGAAGATTCAATGACCATCAAGCCTTTGGCAGACAGAGTGTTGGTAAAGAACGAGGAACTGCAGGAGAAGACTGCAAGCGGCATCTTCATTCCGCAGACCGCCCAGGAGAAGACCCAGATCGGCAACGTCGTCGCAGTCGGCGAGGGCACCGATGAGGTGAAGATCACCGTCAAGGTCGGCGACCGGGTCCTGCACGACAAGTACAGCGGTACCACGGTGAAGGTCGACGGTGAAGACTACCTGATCCTGAGCATGAAGGACATCCTCGCCATCATCGAGTAAACTCCGTGCGACGACGCAAAAATGAGGTGGGTGACCACCTCTTTTTTGTGTCCTCAGTAGAGGAAACTCTCGATCCGGGTTGCGATGGAGGAGGTATCGCACTCAGGGTGGTAGCTCTCAGGCAGACTTCTGAGCATGAAGGGCCCGTAGCTCTTGGTCACCACCCTGCTGTCAAGGATCAGGACGATGCCGCGGTCAGAAGTGGAGCGCAGAAGGCGACCGAACCCCTGCTTGAGCTTCATCGTCGCCGACTGCAGTGCCAGTTGGAAGAAACCGCTGCCTCCCGCCCGGTCTATGGCCTCGCATCGGGCCTTGAAGACC
>JALOBD010000046.1 GCA_023228445.1 Sphaerochaeta sp.
ACCGACCAGTGTGCATAATCTGCAAGGTACTTCTTGAAGTCCAGTCCCCAGGTGTGCTCACAGATGAGGAGCAGCGGGTCCATGAAGCGGTCGTTGGATGCCGCCTGGGGATTACGGGCAAGCCACTGCACGAGGCGGCGAAACGCGCTGACCTTGGAGGGATCGCTTCCCACCCCGTGGATCCAGGAGTCGCCGATCTCTGCCTCAAGGACGGGAAGGTCGCCGGTGTACGGCAGGATCGATCGGGCATAGGAGGAGAGGTCGCTGGCGAGGATCTCGGCATCAGGATAGCGCCGCTTGAGGCGTCGGAAGGTCTCCAGGACCTCCGCTTCGCTCGGCGGCCCCTCGTTGTCGGCGCTGTTCTCGATGACCAAGAGGTCTTCGAAATCCCCGATCGGCTCATGTGAACCGTAGGAGGCGTCGTACTGTACGACCACCTCCTCACCTGAAGGTGCTCGCCAGACAAAGAGGCGGGGCACCTCGGGCACCGGAGAGCCTCCGTTTACCCCGAGGTGGAGGAAGCGGATGCCCGCCTCTGCCAGGTAGGGCACGAGGGCCACCGTATGGCCCGGTACATCGGTCATCTTTGCTGCAATGGTATGCTTGGAAAAACGGGCGTCGAGATCCTGGCAGAGGGAGAGGGCGTAGCGTGCCAGGTGGCTGTCCATCAACTCGGTGTGGGTGGTGAACGGCAGGCCATGCCAGACGATGTCCCCGGCGATGATGGCGCGCTCCATTGCCTCACGCTCCGCTTCATCGGCCTGCTCAAGGTAGCGCTTGATCAGCCAGGAGCCGGTGGTCCACGCCAAGCGCTCCGCTCCACCCCGGTTTCGCAGGCGGGAGGCCACTGCCACCGCGTTGGGGATGAAGTGGGTGAAGTACCGCTCTATCGTTTGTGACGCCAAATCGGTGAACCCGATGTCCAAATGTGTCTTGAAGACTAGATGTACCCGTCTGACCATGCCCCCTTCCCCCTCACACTTGCACGATTATCTCTCAGTGGGCATACTAGCCCAAAGGACCGATCGTGGATACTGAACTAAACAAAGCCTCAAGGCGGCTCTCCGAACTCACCATAGCCATTGACCTGTGCGGCTTCTCCATCGACATCCAATGGATGCGCGTCATGCAGAAGACCGGACGGTGGAAAATCCCCCGCCACGCCCACTCCAGCTTTGAATTCCACTTCATCGCCCACGGTGGATGCAAAGTGGAAACCGATGAACGCTCCTTCATTGTAGGTCCCGGCTCATTGTACGTGACCGGTCCCGGCATCTACCATCAACAATCCTCACACGGCGAGAACGGGTTGATCGAGTACAGCCTCGACTGCACCTTCCACGTACGCAAGGAGAACGAGCTCTCCTGCCAAGGTGAGCTGGGCCAGCTCCACGACTTCCTCCTCACCTCTCCCTGCAAACCGGTACAGGATGCAAATGGCGTCATCCCCCTCTATGAGCAGGCGCTCAAGGAAGCGTTGGAGCGGAAGGCGGGGTGGGCGGTCGCCATCCATTCGCTCGTCCCCGCCATCCTCATCTCAGCGGCTCGCAACATGGGCTTCACATACAATGGGCAGATCCTCAAAGAGAAGAGCCGCATGGAGCTGATCGGCGACTTCGTCGAGGACAACATCTTCCACCCGATCGGCCCGGCAGACATCGCCACCTTCATGAACCTCAGTGAAAAACAAATATCGCGTATCATCTTCGCCAGCGAAGGGTATCCGACAAAGCGGTACATCACCTTCGCAAAGGTTGAGCAGGCCAAGAAGATGCTCGAGGATTCGTCCAATTCGCTTGGTGAAATCGCTGCCCTGCTGGGCTTTGCCACAACGAGCTACTTCAACACGGTATTCAGAAAAATCGAAGGCATCAGCCCCGGTGCCTACCGTGCACAATCGAGGTCTGAATCTGACACTCATCATACATGAATGTCTAAAAATTTACAATCGTGAATTTTAAGATGAACAGAATTTCATATAAATAGAATTATCTTTTCGTTGTATTATCAACAAATAACCTCAAATCTAGACATAAAAATATAAAAAATCGCAAAAATACTCAATCCATCCGAATTTTCATTTGTCTATTTTTTATAATCCATGGTATACTTCTTCAGGAGGGGGATGAACGAAAAACCCCATTCACGAGCCAAGGGAGTGCCATGAACAAACCACTACAGAGGCGGTTGAAGAAATTCCGAGTATTCTATCTCATGTTCCTTCCAGTTGCCGCCTACTTCCTCATCTTCACCTACTACCCCTTCTTCCGTGGCTTGGTCATGAGCTTTCAGGAGAATCGCCTGCTCGGGGCCAGGCCCTTCAACGGCCTTGAGAACTACCGGTTCGTCATCATGGAGCCCAATTTCCTCGCCTCGGTCAAGAATTCGATCATCATCGGCGTGTGGGACATGGGCCTCTACTTTGCCTTCGCCCTCCTCCTTGCCCTGATCCTCAACGAGGTGGCCCGGCGGACCATCAAACAATCGATCCAGACGATCGCCTACCTGCCCTACCTCTTCAGCTGGGCAGTCATCGGTGGCGTCTGGGCCCTGATCTTCGACCTGCAAGGGTTGGCCAACAAGGCCCTCTCCCTCTTCGGTGTCGAGCCGATCTTCTTTCTTGCCGCCCCATCACTGGCCCGCCCCCTGATCATCGCCATGGGGGTGTGGCGCTCGATGGGGTACTTCGCCCTCCTCTTCACCGTGGCCATCATGGCCATCGACGAACAGCTCTTCGAAGCGGCCCGAATCGACGGGGCGAGCCGCTTCAACCAGATTACAAGGATCATCATCCCCTCGCTCGGACCAACGATGAAGACGATCATCGTGCTGCTGTCCATCGGCGTGCTCACCCACTTCGATGAGATCTATGTCATGGTGAACCCAGCCAACCGGCGCTTGATCAGCACGTTGATGCTGTACATATATGAGACGGGAATCCTGAACTTCAAGACGGGCACGGCCAGCGCCGGTGCCACCTTGGTGATGATCGGAACCGTGGCCATTACCGCCCTGATGCGAACACTCACCAGCTACGACGAGGGGTGAGATCATGGCAAGACACCTGGCCAAACGCGATACACTTCCCCTCGGAGTACGGATTATCAACAGCCTCCTGCTGGTGCTTGTCGTACTCTTGATGGGCCTGCCAATGCTCAACGTCCTTGCAGTCTCGCTCTCGACGCAGGCCAAGAGCGACACCCCCGGTCTCGTCCTCTGGCCCTCCCCATCGACGGTACAGGGGTACACGTTCATCTGGAACCATGTGCGCTTCGGCGGGCCGTTCTTCAACACCGTCTACGTCTCACTCGTCGGTACCGTACTGCATGTGCTCATGGCATCGCTTGCCGGCTACGTCCTGGGTGAGCAGCGCCTGCCATACCGCAAGGCGCTGACAACGTTTGTCCTCTTGACCATGACCATCCCCTACGAGTTGACGATGATCGGCATCTACGCCGTCAACCGGGACCTGCGTCTGACCAATACCTACGCCGGCTTGATCATCAATGGCATGATCAGTGGCTTCAGCGTGCTGTTGATGCGCAACTACTTCATGGCGATCCCCCTCTCCTTGGCAGAATCGGCGCGTATCGACGGGGCCAGTGAGATCCGGATCTTCCGCTCAATCTACCTGCGCCTCTCCGTCTCTGGCCTGATGACGATCGGCACCCTCGAGCTGATCCGCAGGTGGAACAACATCACGATGACCGTCACCTTGATCAGCGACATGAAGAAGTGGACGTTGCCTGTCGTGTTGCGGTACATCCTGTTCGACCAGACATCGACCAGCGGGACAAGCTACATCTTCGCCAATGCGAAGATGGCGGCGGTGGTGCTCACCGCCCTGCCGCTGGTCATTCTCTACTTCTTCACCCAATCATTCTTCTCCAGTGGGATCATGATTGGGTCAATAAAGGAGTGAAGCTCTTCTTTGTGAAGAATGAACCATATCCAAAAGGAGGATACGTAATGAAAACCAAACGATTTGTAGTTGCTTTGATCGTGCTGGTCTTTGTGGTCGGAAGTCTCTTCGCCCAAGGCCAGATCGACCGCAAGGCAGTCGAAGTCAAAGTTCTCGCCGGAGTCACCGGAGGAAAGGACGAAGCCGAGAACAAACTCTTCGAGAAGGCGATGGAGAGGGCCACCGGTCTGACCATCACCTGGGAGAAACCGCCCTCCGGCTACGACCAGGTATTGATGCAGAAGCTGGGCGCCGGTGAGGCGTATGACCTGATCTACCTCAACCAGTTCCAGATGTACACCCTGGCAAACCAGGGAGCACTGACGGATCTGACCAGCCGGATCGCCGCCTCACGCGTCTACGCTGAGAACGTCGATCGGGAGGAGTTGGAGAAAATCCAGATGAACGGCAGGTACTACGCCGGATTCAACAAGCTCGAGGTCTTCCCGTTGGTCAACGTAAACAAGGCGATCACCGACAAGCTCGGCATCAACCTGGATACGTTGAACACCCTCGATGACTACTACCAGATGCTCAGGAGCGTCAAGAACTACATGGAGAACGTCGTGGGACGAAAGCCCTACTACCCCTTCTTCACCTACATGCCCGACATCTGGGACCTGCAGCCGTGGTTCAGTTCAGTTGGGTTGCGGCGCGGCGTCTTCAAGGACGCCTCGGGCAAGAAGTATGCACCGTTTGTCGATCCCAAGGCACAACCGGTCTGGCAGTGGCTCGCAAAACTGTACCGCGAGGGCCTCATGGACCCGGCATCGTTCACCGGCAAGACCGGCGACATGCGCAACAAGATGTGGCAGAGCCAGGAGATTGTCATGGACGTCGACTGGGCTGCGTGGACCGGGCTGTACAACAACAACGCCATTACGGCGGGCACCTATCCGCACATCGTCAACATTGTCGGCCTGCCGGGCACCAAGAGCCCTCAGGGCACCTACCTCTTGGAGCAGGGCGGTGCGTCGCTGTGGGCGATCCCGTCCAACGCCAAGCACCCCGATGAGGCGTTCAAGATCATCGAGTACATGGCGACCAAGGAGGGAGGCCTGTTGCTCTCAGCGGGGATCGAGGGGTACGACTACGTCGTCCAGAACGGCAAGCTCGCCTTTACCGAGGTCGGGCTCGCCCACGCCAAGGACCACGGAGCACCGTTCCCGATCTCGACACAGTTCGACCTTGGGGTCCTCGGCACGATGAACCCCGGCGTCCTGGAATCGGTTGCCATCGGCAAGCGGGCAGACGTCGAGGTGGCACCGATGGGGTACGCCGATGGAGAGCTGGACGCACGCAAGTACTATGATATCATGTCCAAGTGGATGACTGATTGCATCATGGGCAAGATCAGTGCGGACGTAGCGATGAGAGAGGCTGCCAACGAGCTTCGCATCAACAAGCTCATTGACTGAGCGGTTGACCACCATGTCTATGGGCGCAGCGGTTGCTGCGCCCCTTTTTCCAAAGTGAGGGAGCGATGATTTCCATTCTCAAGAAGTATGGGCACTGTGATGAGCGGACCTATCAGCACATCCCGTTTTCCGTCTCAGAGGGCATAGAACGGATCGAGATCGCATACTCATACCTGCGCCACCGCCTCACCCCCACCGCCAACGGCCAGCACAACGAGGAGGTCAACATCATCGACCTCGGATTGCTCGACCAAGAGGGCGAGCTCTGCGGCTGGTCGGGCTCGGAGTTGCTCTCCATCCACGTAGGGGAATCCTCAAGCTCTCCCGGGTATCGACGGGCCCCCATCCACAGCGGGACGTGGCGCCTCATCCTCGGTGTCTACAAGGTGCAGAGCGAGGTGGAGGTCACCATCACCATCACACTGGTGGAGAAGCAACGGCGCTGGCTCAAGGGGGACCTGCACCTGCACACCGTCAATAGCGACGGGGTCTACACCACTGGTGAGGTAATCCACCTGGCCAAGAGGACCGGCTTGGACTTCATCGCCTTGACCGACCACAACAACACCGAACAGAACAAGGAGATCGGCAATCCCGAAGGCATCACCGTGATCCCCGGCATGGAGTACACCAACTACCGGGGGCACGCCGACTTCTTCTTCACCGACGACGGGATCTTCACCGTCAATCCTCTCTCCAACACACCCGAGGAGTTCTCCCTTTTTGTCACCGCGGCCAAGGCGCGTGGTGCGGTGATGTGTCTCAACCACCCCTTTGACGAGGGCAGTCCGTGGTTGCTTGGCTTTGAACAACCGTGTGAACTGGTAGAGGTCTGGAACGGGTTTCCCAAACCGTCTGACCATCAGGCCATCTCCTGGTGGCATGCACAGCTCTGCACCGGACGCAGGCTCGTGGGTGTCGGTGGCTCCGATACGCACCGCATCGAGCAGGGTCGCAGCTGGGGAACCCCGACAACCCACGTCCATGCCCGCTCCACCGGCCGCCATGACCTGCTCGAGGCGCTGGTCGAGGGGCGGGTCTCCATCAGCGCCAATGCCGATGCCGCGATTCTGGAGATCCAGATCGGGTCGGCCGGATTGGGGGAGTCACAGGTATTTGTAGAGGGTTTGGAGGGCACCATCACGATCAACCGGGCCAGACGGGGTGATGTCGCCGTCCTGTACAGCGATGAGGGCGAGGAAGAGCGCTTCACCGCCGAGTTCGATGGGACGGTTCTTTTCAGCTTCCCGGTCAAGAGACGATACTTCTATCGCACCGAACTCTACCGCACCACGTTGGGCATGATCATGCTCAACGCCCTCACCAATCCCGTCTACCTCACGTGAGCAGTGGAGTCCCGCTCGACGAAGGTCGTCGGCAGTGAGATGGAGAGGGGTGTGCGATTTCCCCCGGTAAGCAGGGAGTAGAGCAGCGCGACGGCCATCTGCCCCATCTCAACGATGGGCTGCCTGATGGTCGTCAGCCGAGGAAGGGAGTAGGAGGCGAGTTCAATATCGTCGAATCCCACCACCGAGACGTCGTCGGGCACACGCAAACCCCCATCGCCCAAAGTGCGCATGGCGCCGAGGGCCAGCTCATCGGTGATGGCAAAGAGCGCGGTGAAGGGGAGATCACGCTCCAGCAACAATCGGGCCGCCTCGGCCCCGGCCTCCATGGTATAGGTTCGGGCCAGCACCACCTTCTGCTCATCGTAACCGATGCCCGCTTGCTCGAGCGCCATCTTGTACCCCGCAAGTCGCGCCGGTGCGAAGCTACTCTTCTCTCCACCGATGAAGGCGATGTCACGGTGACCCAGAGCGATGAGGTGGCTGACTGCCGTCTGGGCGGCATCCTCCTCACTGATGGTGATCGAGGTGGCCATCCAATCCTTGCGGCTGAACGTCGCCAGGACGGTGGGGATGGCATTCTCCTCCAAGTACGTCTTGAACTCCCCGAGCATGATCTCGTGGAGGATGATGATGCCGTCCAACCGGTCGGCCTTCAACTTGTTGAGGCACGCCCGTTCGCCCTGCAGGTCGGTGGGGGAGAAGTAGAAGCTGGTGTAGTAGGAGAACTGCTCCAGGTGGTGGGCGACGATGGCAAAGAGTTGGCGCTGGAACATGTTGAACGTCTCGGGCATCACCACACCGATGGTCGTCGTCCGCTTGCTCACCATGTCGCGTGCCGCCCGGTTGGGCACGTACCCGGTCTGCTTGATCGCCTGCAGCACCCGGGTACGCTTCTCGATGCTGACGTGCTCCTGTTCGTTCAATACCCGTGAGACCGTCGAGACCGAGACCTTTGCGAGCTTTGCTATATCCTTGATACTGACCATGAGTCCACCTATTGCGCTAGTGTAGCGGGAATGGATATGGATGTACACCACTGCCGCATCACCAGCCCTCCTCGAGGATGTCGGACATTCGAATAGGGGCGCCACAGCGCATCGATCTATTGATCGCGGTGGCAACCAACTGCGCCTGTACGCCGTCATCGACGGTCACCGCCGGTTGGAGACCGGTACGGATTGCCTGGACAAACGCGTTCATCTCACCAAGATAGGCGTCTTCGAAGCGCTCCAAAAATCCTTGTATGGTCGATCGCCCGAGCCCCTCTCTCGTCCAGGTGGAGAGGTGGGGGCGCTCCAACTCCCCGATGAAGAGGGCCCCATCGGTACACACCACCTCGGTGCGGACATCGTAGCCATACTGCGAGTTGCGGCTCCCCTCAAGCGATGCGACAAATCCGTTCTCGAAGGTCAGGATGGCCTCCACATGGTCGATGTCACCGATCTGTGCCAGTTCCGGGTAGCGAATCGAGCTACCTTTGGCATAGACCTCAGAGACCTCGCTGTGGGCAAACCATCGAGCCAGATCGATGTCATGGATAGAGAGGTCGACGACAAGCCCTCCGCTTGCCTTGGCAAACTCGATGGGGGGAGCGCCCGGATCCCGGCTGATCGAGCGCAGCGAGATCGCCCTGCCCACCGTGCCCGCCTCGATCTGGCCCTTTGCGTTCAGGTAGGCGGGGTCGAAGCGGCGCATGAAGCCCAATTGAAAGAGTGTTGGCTTGGCACGGAGCAGCTGCTGCACCTCGATGGTCTTATCAAGGTCGATGGAGATCGGCTTCTCACAGAAGATCGCCTTTCCCGCTTCAATCGCCTCGGTGGCCATGGTCGCGTGCATGTGTGTCGAAGAGGCGATCACCACTGCATCAACGTCATCGTCTGCCAGCAGCGTGTGGTAGTCGAGGTACCCCTTGACCGTCGGGTGTGCGGCGGTGAACGCGCCAAGCACCCCCGGCTGGGAGTCGGAGACGGCCACCAGCTGTGCATGGGGCACCGCGGCTGCAAGATTCTCAGCATGGCGGGTACCGAGACGGCCAAGCCCAATTACTCCACAACGTACGCTCTCCATACCACGCTCCTCCTCGCCTATCGTGCTGTGCCCCTGGCACGGGAGTACACCGCCTGTCTGTGCCGGTTGCACCACCGATCTCCATTGCCCTCCTCGCCTGCGATGCGCTCTCAGGTTCTCGGCGGGCAACAGCGCGGACAAAATGCTGAAAACGTTACCATAATTCTCATGGTACACGTTGATTTTGATTTGTCAATAATGAATTCATTCTACGATTGCCGATTCAACACAAAACTTCTTTACAAACATATGGGACGTAGTATACTTTACGAGGTGAGAACGTTTCCAAAATATAAGCTATTTTGCCGTTGATACGGTCAAGGAGAGAGGGAATGGAAAGGATCATACACGTGGGAATCATCGGGGCAGGAAGGATTGGAAAGCTGCATGCATACAACATCACCCGATTCGTACCATCGGTACGCGTCGCTGGCATCAGCGACATCGTTGTCAATGAGGAGCTCAAGAAGTGGGCCGCCGGACTGGGTATCGAGAAGATCACCACCGATGCGATGGATTTGATCAAGGATCCTGCCATCGATGCAATCCTTGTCTGCTCCTCCACCGACACCCACGCCGATTTCACCATGGCAGCGGCGCGGGCGGGCAAGCACATCTTCTGCGAGAAGCCGATCGACCTCTCCGTTGCAAAGGGGATGGAGGCAGTCAAGGTGGCAGAGGAGCACAAGGTGAAGCTGCAACTGGGCTTCAACCGCCGCTTCGACCACAACTTCAAGCGGGTGCGCGACCTTGTCGAAGCGGGCAAGGTCGGGGATGTGCACATCGTCAAGATCACCAGCCGTGACCCGGCTCCCCCACCGCCGGCCTATGTCGCTGTCAGCGGGGGCATCTTCCTCGATATGATGATCCATGACTTCGATATGGCACGCTACCAGGCGGGCAGTGAGATCACCAGTGTCCACGCGGTGGGAGCCGTCCTCGTCGACGAAGAGATCGGCAAGGCGGGAGACATCGACACGGCCATCGTCACAGTGACCTTCGCCAACGGGGCCATCGGCATCATCGACAACTCCCGCAAGGCGGTCTACGGCTACGACCAGCGCGTCGAGGTCTTCGGAAGCGAAGGATGCGCCCAGGCAGGGAACGACACCCCCACGCGTGTCACCCTCTCCACCGCCGATGAAGTAATCTCTGACAAGCCGTTGTACTTCTTCCTTGAGCGGTACAAGGACGCCTTTGTTGATGAGATCTCCGCCTTCGCACAGGCGATCCTCACCGATGGTGATGTGCTGGTCGATGGCATGGATGGGATCGAGGACATGGTCGCAGCCCTTGCTGCAGGCAAGAGCCTGAAGGAGGGCAGGACTGTGACGATTGAAGAGATGAAGCGTGAGCTCAACGTGTAAAGGGACGCAACGATGAAGACAGTACGCCTAACCATGGCACAAGCCCTGCTCCGATTTCTGGACAACCAGTATGTCTGGTTCGACGGGGAGGAATCAAAATTCGTAGAGGGGGTCTTCGGCATCTTCGGCCACGGCTGTGTCGTGGGCATCGGAGAGGCATTGGCCGACAGCGCCAACACGTTGCCCTTCTACCAAGCGAAGAATGAACAGGGGGCGGTCCATGCCGCCACCGCGTTCGCCAAGGAGCACAACCGCCGCAAGATCATGGCAGTGACCAGCTCAATCGGTCCCGGGGCCTTGAACATGGTCGTCGGTGCCGGTACTGCGACGGCGAACCACATCCCGGTGTTGCTCTTGCCCGGGGACGTCTTTGCCAGCCGGCAACCCGATCCGGTGCTGCAGCAGATCGAGATCCCCCACGACTACACCAATACGGCCAACGACGCGTTCCGCTCCGTCTCCCGCTACTGGGACCGGGTCAACCGGCCGGAGCAGCTGATGAGCGCCCTGCTCAATGCGATGCGCACCCTCACCGACATGGCTGAGACGGGAGCGGTCACGATCGCCCTGCCCCAGGATGTCCAGGGGGAGGCGTACGACTACCCCGTCGAGTTCTTCGAGAAGCGGGTGCACTACATCGAGCGACGCATCCCGAGCCAAGGGCAGCTTGACCGGCTTGCCGAGTTGATCGCATCAGCGAAGAAGCCCCTGGTCATCGCTGGCGGTGGCGTGCGGTACAGTGAAAGTGGAGAAGCGCTTGCCGCCTTCTGTGAACGCTATGCAATCCCCTTTGGGGAGACTCAGGCTGGCAAGGGAACGGTGCTCTGGGACAATCCATACAACATGAGCGGAATTGGCGTGACGGGTAGCCAAGCGGCAAACCGACTCGCCAAAGATGCCGACCTGATCGTGGGGGTGGGTACCCGCTTCGGGGATTTCACCACCTGCTCCAAGTGGCTCTTCCAGAACCCTGCGTGTCGCTTCACCTCGATCAACGTGGCGCCTGCCGATGCATACAAGCTCAACAGCCTGCCCATCATCGCCGATGCGAAGCTGACCCTCTCTGCGTTGCTCGACCATCCGGCGTTGCAGGGGTATGGCAGCCAATGGGGTGAGCGCCTGGGAGAAGAGAAGCGGCTGTGGGATGAGGAGGTCGACCGCCTCTACACAGAGGAGTCTCCCTCCCTGCTCTCCCAGGCACGGGTGTTGGGTGAGCTCAACGACCGCCTCCTTCCCCACTCTGCCATCGTCATCAGTGGCTCGGGTTCGGTTCCCAGCGATATGCAACGTACGTGGAGGACCCGGGTCGAAGGGACCTATCACATGGAGTACGCCTTCAGTTGCATGGGGTACGAGGTCGCAGCCGGCTTGGGGGCAAAGATCGCCCATCCCGAGCGTGAGATCGTCGTCATCATCGGGGATGGGGCCTACACGATGCTGCACACTGAACTTTTGACCTCCATACAGGAGGGTAAGAAGATCATCGTCGTGGTGTTGGACAACGCCGGCTTCCACTGCATCGACAACTTGCAGACCAGCCAAGGCATCGTCCACTACGGCAATGAGTGGCGTACCCGGGATGAGAAGAGCGGACTCTTGAGCGGTGCTTCACTCGTCGTCGACTATGCCCTCAACGCAGAGAGCTGGGGCGCGGTCGGCTTGCGGGCAGAGAACCCGGAGCAGCTGGCCCACGCAGTACGCCAAGCGCTGGCAGAGGAGCGCTCGACGCTCATCCACTGCAAGGTCGCACCCAAGTCGATGACCGATGGGTATGAGAGTTGGTGGCGCGTCGGAACGGCGGAGGTATCAAACAATCCGGCTGTCGTCGAGGCGTGGGGCGAGATGCAGGGTGAGATCGCAAAGACGAGAAAATTCTAGGGAGGCGATATGGAGAAGAAGAGCATACAGCTGGCAATCGCACCGATCGGTTGGACGAACGACGATCTGCCGGAGCTCGGAGGGGAGATCCCCTTCGAGCAGTGTGTCAGCGAGATGGCGCTCGCAGGCTTTGTGGGCAGTGAGGTCGGCAACAAGTACCCCCGGGACACCGATGTTCTCAAACGAGCACTTGCACTGAGGGGCCTACAGATTTGCAACGCTTGGTTCAGTACGTTTTTGACGACTAACCCGTACGAAGAGGTCGAGCGGGACTTTGTCGAGCACTGCACCTTCCTCAAGGAGATGGGAGCGACCATGGTCGGGGTGGCCGAACAAGGCAACTCGATCCAAGGGAGACAGGACCTGCCGGTCTTCGATGCCAAGCCGGTGAACACCGAAGAGCAGTGGAAGCTCCTCTGTGAAGGGCTGGACAGGCTGGGGGCGAAGGCCAAAGAGATGGGCATGACGCTGACCTACCACCACCACATGGGCACCGGGGTGCAGACGGCAGCGGAGATCGACCGCCTGATGGAATCGACCGACAGCGAGCTTGTCGGTCTGCTCTACGACACCGGCCACCTCGTCTTCAGTGGCGAGGATGAGATCGCCGTGCTGAAGAAATGGCTCTCCCGCATCCGTCACGTCCACCTCAAGGATGTGCGTAAAGAGAAGCGCGAAGCGGCAATCGCAGGCAAATGGTCCTTCCTCAAGGGTGTCAAGGAGGGGGTCTTCACTGTTCCCGGTGATGGCTGCATCGACTTTGAGCCGATCTTCACGATCCTCAAAGACTCCGGCTACCAAGGGTGGTGGGTCGTCGAGGCCGAACAGGACCCGGCGCTGGCCAACCCGCTTGAGTATGCGCTCAAGGCGCGCACCTACATCCGCGAGAAAGCGGGCATTTGATCAAACGGAGCCGAAGGGAATCCCCTTCGGCTCACACGTCTTGCATCACAAGATCACACTCACATATCGGCCGGAATCTCTGGCCAGATCTTCACATCCTTCTCCAACATCCACGTGTGCTCCTTACGGTAGTAGCGGGTGGTGGGCAGCCACCGGTCACCCTCCAGATGGGGAATCATCCAGATGTAGTACATCGCGTACCCCGGGGCGGCTGCTTGTGCATGCGTCTTGTCGGGGGCGATCATCGATGTATCCTCGTCGTGGATGACGAATGCATCCTCGTCGAGGACCGAGATGCCGAAGCCTTGGGAGGGGAAGAAACGGTAGTGGTAGATCTCCGGATGCGGGTGGTCGTGCGGCGGGTAGCTGGACCATCGCCCCGGGTGGTTGATCACCTCACCGAGCACCATGTTCGAGTATGGGGCGCTCTCTCCGTCAAAGACCGTCCTCACCGTCCGGTTGCTCGCCTCAGCGAGCACACCGGCGCCAAAGACCTCACTGTGTACGTCTTCCTTGTCGTAGAAGCGCACCGCAAAGTCGGTGGTGTTCCGGCACCGCTCGACGGCAAGCTCGCTCTCCTCTTGGGCCACGATCACAATCTTGACCGAAGCGGGGGCGTGGAGCGCGACAGCAGACTCATCGATGCATGAGTGACGCTCCCCTACTGCACGACCCCCATCCCAGGTGAAGGTGACCTTCCCCTTGATCAACAGCCACGCCCGCTCCAAGGGAAGGGTGCACGTGATCTGCTCACCCTTTGGCAAGACGAGGATCCCGAAGTCGAGCATCTGCTCGCTGTGCGGGCCATCCAGTGCGGTTATGGTGGTATATCCCGGGGTAAATCCACCCGTTTTTCGTACGATCATTGTGTTGCTCCTTCTTCTTTTGTGATTAAGCATACGGGCGGGAGGTGGTTTACACAAGAGCCTCTGGGCATCGGCAACCTTGACAATACCCGTATCGCTGGTAGAGTCAAGGCGTGGGGCTGTTGGCAGCTCCCCTCGCCCACCACCGTGTGGAGAGGGGAGTCGTACGCCAGCGAAGGAGATCCAGCCGTTGATCCTACCCCCGCTTCACACCTTTCATGCGTGCCAGCATGAGCGTTCAAGGAGGATTTCGATGTACCCTATCCGCGCAGCACTCCTCGGTGCCGGCGACCGTGGCCGCTTCACCTATGCCGCGTACGCACAAGATCACCCTGATGAGTTGGCCATCGTTGCGGTGGCAGAACCCGACGAAACCAAACGCAGACAGATTGTCGCCGACCATTCGATCGAATCCGCGTTGGCCGTTGCGGATTGGCGGGCCCTCTTTGAGAAACCGCTCGATGTCGATGCGATCATCATTGCCATCCAAGACACGATGCATAAGGAGGCGATCCTCGCCGCCATGACAGGCCGGTACCATATCTTGTGTGAAAAACCGGTGGTGACGACCCTCGAGGAGGCCAATGAAATAGCAAAACAAGCCAAGCACTATGACAAGGTGTTCGCTGTAGCCCATGTGCTGCGCTACTCCCGCTTCTTCAACAAGGTACGACAGCTTGTCGATGGGG
>JALOBD010000244.1 GCA_023228445.1 Sphaerochaeta sp.
CATCACGTCCGCCGTAGTTGATCGCGATCACTGCGGTGATCGCAGCATTGTCCTTCGTCGCCTCTTCGGTGGAGGCGATTGCCTCCTGTACCGCAACAGGCAAGGCCGCAAAATCCCCGCGCCCCCTGACACGGATGCCATGGCGGTTGTAGAAGGAGAGCTCTCCGTGGAGTTTGGCGACGATGAGGTGCATCAGATAGGCCACCTCCTGCTCGCTCCGCTTCCAGTTCTCGGTGGAGAAGGCGTAGAAGGTGACCACCTTGATTCCCTGTGCCTTGGCCTCAAGGATGACCCGTTTGAGCGCCTTCAAGCCCTCGATGTGCCCGGCGGTACGAGGAAGCGACCGCTCTTTCGCCCAACGGCCATTGCCATCCATGATGATGCCCAAGTGGGTTGGGACAGGGGCGCACTCGGGCATGTTAGATCTCCATGATTTCCTTCTCCTTCTCGTCGGAGAGGGAGTTGATCTTCTCGATGAAGGAATCGGTCAACTTCTGGACCTTGTTCTCGCCATCCTTGCGCTCGTCCTCGCTGATCTCGCTGGCCTTCTCCATGCGTTTGAGCTCATCGATCGCCTCGCGTCGGACGTTGCGGATGGCAACCCGGCTCTGCTCGGTGGTCGCCTTGGCTCCCTTCACCAGCTGCTTGCGCCGCTCTTCGTTGAGCGGGGGGAAGTTGAGGCGGATGAGCTTGCCGTCGTTGTTCGGCGGCAGGCCAAGGTCGCTCTTGAGGATCGCCCGCTCGATGGCGGCCAGCGCACTCTTGTCCCACGGTTGGATGACGATGGTCCTCGCCTCGGGGACGCTGATGGTGGCCACTTGGTTGATCGGAGTCTCAGCCCCGTAGTAATCGACGCGGATCTTGTCCAAGAGGGTGGTGGAGGCCCGTCCGGTCCTCAGCCCATCAAACTCCCTGGAGAGGCTCTCCAGGCTCTTCTGCATCTTGTTCTCACACGTTTCCAATACTCTCTGCATACCATACTCCAATACAAAGACGAGTGCCGCCCACAAGGGTGAGCGGCATCCGTGTCGGTCAATTGCTCATGTGCTGCAGGAAGCCACCCCTGCGCGCAGGAAGGCGAACTCCCTGATCGCAAGGCTGCCGCCTGCGGCCTTGGCAACCTCTGCCATCTTTTTGGCGACGCTCATCGAGTCGTCCTTGACGAAGGGCTGCTCAAGCAGACACACCTCACCCAAGTGCTTGGCAAGCTTGCCCTTCACGATACCGGCCTGGACCTTCTCCGGCTTGTCCAGCTTCGAAGCCTGGACCGTAAAGATTGCCTCCTGCTCCTTGATATAGTCAGCGTCAACGCTGGGAATGTCAAGGAACGTGGGGGTGTAGGCAGCCACGTGCAGCGCACAGTCGTGGGTGAACTCCTTGACGAGGTCGTTGGCAAAGAGTTCGCTGCTGTCGGCCTTGAAGACCACCAGTGTGGCGAGGCTGCCGTTGCCGTGCACGTAGGAGGAGGCGTGCTCGTTCTCACCCAGGTCGTAGAGGCAGACGCTCTTGAGCGCCATGTTCTCCTTGATGATGGTGATCAGGTCATTGACCATCGCACTCAGCTCGTCGTTGACCTCCCCGTACCCCTTCTCCAGCGCAACGAGGCAGATCTTCTCGCCCAGTTCGACGAACTGCTCGTTGCCGGCGACAAAGTCGGTCTCGCAGGAGAGCTCGACCAGCACTGCCTTGTCGTCACCAACCTTGACGAAGACCCGCCCGTTGTCGGTGGCTCTATCCTGGCGCTTTGCCACGGCGGCGAGACCCATCTCCTTGAGGATGCGCTCAGCTGCGGCGAAGTCGCCGTCGGCCTTCACCAACGCATTCTTGCAATCCATCATGCCCGCCCCGGTGAGGTCGCGCAGTCTCTTTACTACTTCAGCGGTAATAGCCATATGCTCTCCTTAGTCCTTGAATAGGGTCTCTTCATCGAGAAGGTCGTCCTCTTCGCCGTTCTCCTCAACCTTCTCCTCGACCTCCTCGAAGGTGGAATAGTCGGTCTCTTCGTCGGTTGAATAGACGATCTCCTCCTCCTCTTCCTTCTCCTTGGCCTCGACGACCGGTTCGCCCTCATCCTCATCACCGAGGGTCTCGATGATCTGGATACCGACCTCGTTGTCGGCATCGACGACGGCGTTTGCGATGATCTCGACAAAGAGGCTGATCGCCCTGATGGCGTCATCGTTGCCGGGGATCGGGTAGGTGATGTCGGTGGGGTCGCAGTTGGTGTCTACGACGGCGATGACCGGGATGCCCAGGCGCTTGGCCTCAGCGACGGCGATCGCTTCTTTCTTTGTGTCGATGATGAAGAGGGCACCGGGCAGGTCCTTCATATCCTTGATACCGCCGAGGTTCTTCTCCAGCTTCTCCTTCTGTTTGGTAAGGATACTGACCTCTTTTTTGGTCAAGGATTCGAAGGTGCCGTCATTCTCCATCTTCTCAATCTTCTTCAGCGTTGAGATCGAGCGCTTGATAGTGGAGAAGTTGGTGAGCATGCCACCGAGCCAGCGGTGGTTGATGTAGGGCATGCCGCAACGCTTGGCCTCGGTCTCGATGGCCTGCTGTGCTTGCTTCTTGGTGCCTACAAAAAGAATGGTCTTTCCCTGTTTGACGACAGCCCGTGCTGCGTCGTACGCCTCGATGATGCACGCCGAGGTCTTCTGTAGATCGATGATGTGGATGCCGTTTCTCTGACTGAAGATGAAACGGGCCATCTTTGGGTTCCACCGTTTGGTCTGGTGGCCGAAATGTACGCCTGACTCGAGCAGGCTTTTCATGGTAACAACGGACATAATCCTCCTGTCTGACGGCC
>JALOBD010000123.1 GCA_023228445.1 Sphaerochaeta sp.
CCCGCTTCTTTCCAAGACCCAGGTGGGTGCATACTCCTGCCATGATGACCAAAGAGAGGGTGACACTGCGCGTTCCTGCGAAGGCTTTCTCTTCGCCTCCTGCCGCTACGATCGCCTGGCTATTGCGCCCAATGGTGCTCTCTCTGTTCAAGGTGATGGAGAAGAGCTGCTTGGTCTGGAGCAGTTGCAGACATCTGACGGTCTCAACCGATTCTCCCGACTGGCTGGTCAACAGGATCGGCCCCTCCCATTCGGGAAGGGGGTCGTAGAGGAACTCGGAGGCGCTGATAGCCAGCGCCTTGATACCGAGCTTCCTCAGTTGAAATGAGAAGAGCTCATTGGCATAGTGTGAGGCCCCCATGCCCAAAAGCAGTAGGCTCTTGTGCTGCTTGACGGCTTTGGCAAACGCAGCGATCGATGCCTTCTCTGTCTCGAGGGTCTGCTTTGCATCAGCAAGCTGGGCATCCATCTCGTTGAGGATGGCTTTGATACCGCTTTGGTCCCTGACGAGCTGGGCGTAGGTCTCTATGATCGATCTCATGTGATACTCCTTCCTCTCCTTGCCAGGAGCGCTGCTCCGAGCGCTCCGGCATTCTCTTTCGCCCTACACCCTTCGATCGTGGCCTTTCCGTAGATTGGAAGGAGGGAGTTGAGCCGCCGTTGTGTCTTTTCAATGAGGTGGTGCTCAAAGAAGTCTTGCATTCCACCCCCGATGAACACGGTCTGGGCGTGGAAGATGGTGGTGAAGGTTACGATGACATCGGTGAGCGCGATGACGAGATCCTCCTCAAACGGTCTCCCGTCTTGGGTTGTCAGCAGATGCTCGGCGGTGGTATCAGCAAGGTGTTTGGCATACTTGTTGATGGCGTTCCCACTGAGGATATTCTCTGCGCAGTTGGTGCGCCCACAGTAGCATGGAGGGTTGTGGTGGATGCTGATGGGGATATGCCCCATCTCCGGGTGGACCCCTCCCGGGGTGCGGAAGAGCTCACCATCGACGCGAACCGATACGCCAACCCCAGTACCGAAGGTGAGCAGGACCGTGTTGGACGGTGCGTTGGGATGGGTGTGAATTTCACCGAGGTGTGCGGTATTGGCATCGTTGTCGATGAAGGTGGGTACTCTGATGCGCTCAGCGAGCAGTGCAGAGATGCTGTGCCCCTCCAGGCCGGGCAAGGTGTAGGGGTTTGCGATAATGCCACTTTGATAATCGACAGGCCCGGTACAGCCAATGCCGATGGCCTGGAGGTCTTTACCGCTCTCCGCTTCGAGGGTGTTGATACACTGTTGGGTGGCATCGAGGAACACCTCGATGCCTTGGGCCGAGTTTGTTGGATAATTGGCGCGGGCGGTGATGGTGTTGTTCGTATCAAGGGCCAGTGCGTGTACACTGGTTCCGCCGATGTCCAGACCAATGGTGATACTCATTCTTTTACTCCTCCCTGCACAAGACCCCGTACCAGGGCACGTTGGAAGAGCATGCCGATAATCACCGGCGGGGCGGAGGCGATGACGCCGCCGGCCGCGATGAGGTTGTAGCTCGATTGTCTGCCACTGGCGAGGTTCGCGATGACGACTGGCAGTGTGATGGCCTCCTTGCTGCTGGTGAAGAGCAGTGCGTAGAAGTACTCATCCCAGGCCATGATGAGGGCCAAGAGTGCCACGGTGCCCAAGGCGGGCAATAAGAGTGGCATCACGACGTTGATGATGCGTCGGGCAATGGAGGCCCCGTCTATGATGGCCGACTCCTCAAGGTCGTAGGGGATGGAGTCGATGTTCTCCTTGATGAGCCAGACACAGAAGGGCAGGACGATGGTACAGTAGACTAGCGCGAGGGAGAAGGAGTTGTTCAGCCATCCGAGGCGTGAGAGCATCCGGTAGAGCGGGAGTGCGTATGCGATGGGGGGGAGCATGAAGGTGAAGATCGCCGCTGAGAGCACGAAGCTCTTCTTGCCCGGGTGGCGGGAGAGCACCCAGCTTGCCGGGATGGTGACCAACAGCGAGATGAAGACGGCGAAGAGGGCGGTGGTGAGGCTGTTTTGCAGGGCGTGGAGGAAGAGCTCGCCTCGGGTGTTGATGCCCATCGTCAAGAGGTTCTCGTAACTGCTGAGGTCGATGCTGGATGGGATCCATCGCAGCGGCTTCTGTGTCAGGTCGGTCGATGGGCTGATCGACATGATGATGAGCCAGAGGAAGGGAGCGGTCAGGTAGATGACCAGGATGACCACGGCGATGTAGAGGAGGGTTGTTTGGTAGCGTCTGCGTTTGATCATCACGACTCCTTCTTCGATATGCCCTTCAGGTAGAAGGCGATCAAAATCATGATCACACAGACCATGATGATGGCATAGGCGGCGCCACTGCCCATGCGAGAGTTGGTGAATGCCTCCTGGTAGACAAAGATCGAGGCTGACCGGGTCTTGTTGGCCGGACCGCCGCGAGTCATGACGTAGATGATGTCAAAGACCTTCACCGTCTCGATGATGCGCAGTACCAGGGCGACCTGCAGCGAGGGGATCAGGTGCGGCAGGGTGATGAAGCGAAAGCGTTGCCATCCGTTGGCTCCATCGATGGTCGCCGCTTCAATCTGGCTCTCGGGCAGCGTTTGCAGCGCTGCCAGCGCGATCATGGAGACGAGGGAGAAGTTCTTCCAGATATCGGCGAACATCACCGAATACAGTGCTTTGTCGGCAGTCCCGATCCAGCTTACATATTGGTCGATGATGCCCAGTTGGAAGAGCAGGGAGTTGAGGGCCCCGTATTCGGGGTTGTAGATCAGGCGCCACATCATGGCGTTGACGGTGGTGGGTACCGCCCAGGGAAGGATGAGCAGGCCTCGCACGAAGGCGCGGCCCTTGAAGGGTTCATTGAGCAGGAGAGCAACACTGGTGCCAAGCACCATCTCGCTGAGCACCACCACCAGGGCAAAGAGGGCACTGACCTTCAACGAATCGAGGTAGCCTTGGTTCCTCATCGCCCGGGTGAAGTTCGAAAGCCCGACGAAGGCGGGCTTGGAGAGATTCATCAGGTCACTGTCGGTGAGACTGAGTACAAAGGTTTGGATCAAGGGCCATCCAATGACCGCTCCCATGATGATGATCATGGGAGCGAGCAAGAGGGAAAGCCGTCTGGTTTCCCGGGTGGCCATCCTTACATTCCCTTGACTTTCTGCACGGCTTCACTCAGCGCCTGCTGCGGGGTCTTTGCCCCATAGAGTGCCATCTGGATGTACTCCTGGAAGACCGAACTGACCTCTTGGTAGTCGGGCACACTTGGTCGCACATTCATGATGGAGAAGGCGAGCTTCGCTGCATCGGCGAGGTCCTCGTGTCCTGCACGGATCTTTGGATCATCATAACTGGCCGTCCAGACGGGCAGCTGCAGGTCGGAGTGCTTGTCCTGCACCGGCTTGCTGGAGAGGTAGAGGATGTACTCGAGCGCCTCTGCCGGGTACTTGGACTTGTTCAGCACCGAAAGGCCCATCGAGCCGCTCATGGCCGCATGCTCCTTGATGCCTCGGACGCCGGGCATGACCATGATGCCCACCTCATCGGCGGTGAGGATCGATTCTGCAGGATCGCTTGCCAAGGCATCCATATACGCCCAGTTGAGCGTGAAGGCGGCATCGGCAGTGGAGAAGACCCGCCTGACGTCCTCTTCAAGGTACTCGAGTGAGTTGGGGTTGAGCAGTCCTTCGTTCTTCAGGTTGACGAGCAGTTCCAATGCCTTGACCCCGGAGGTGTCGAGGATGTAGTTGCCCGCGTCATCCTGGAAGGAGCCGCCGTACGCCTCAAGGAAGTTTGCGTAAACGCAGATCAAGGCTTCAGCCTGGGCGAGTGAGAAGACGAAGGGGTACTGGACGATGCCCCTGGCCTTCAGGGTACGGCCCATATCGACCATCTCCTCGATGCTGGCAGGCGGTGCATGATAGCCGGCCTTGGCGAGCATGCTCTTGTTGTAGAAGAGATACATGGCGTCAAGGAACCAGGGCATGCCGACAACGCGTCCACCCTTGGTGACGAAGTTCCATCCACCCTGCAACACCCCGTCGCGATACTCCTGGGGTACTTCGGCGGTAATGTCGCGCAGCATCCCCTTCGTATCGTATTCGGTGTACCAGATGTCGTCGACGAGGACGGCGTCATAGCTGTTGTTCGACCCATAGGCAAGCAGTGTCTTGTTGCGCAAATCTTCATACGGCACGAACTCGGTGTACACCGTGATGTTCGGATGATCACGCATGAAGTCTGCCGTCATATCGTTGACGTTCTGCTCCGAGTACGATGCCTGGGCCATCCCCAGAAAGCGTAGTTCGACGGTTCCCGCCGCTACCGCCTCTTTCTTTCCTCCCGAAAAGAGCGGCAACAGGCAGACAAGACACAGTAGAAACACTACTCCTTTTTTCATGTGATTCCTCCTTGGAATGTCAAGTACATTGCTTGTACTTGCATTGGTAGTATCCAAGGTGTAATCGCTCCCGTCAAGGTTGAAATTGTCTTTGTACCATGCTCTGTGGGTCTTTTCGTACATTTTGACTTCTGTGTAGAAGTGTGTACTGTCGCTGCCAGCCTCCTCATCTTCATTGACCATCGCCTCTATTGTGACGATATTGAGAGTAGAGAAACGATAAGGAGCACCAATGATGATGATATATTCTCTCGTGTTGGCAGCGTTGATCATCCACCTGTTCTTGATCAAGGGGACACCCCAGCCGAAGAAGGCGAGGATCAGCGACCTTGAGCTGCTCAACAGGCGGTATGAGGCTGGACAAATCAGTGCACAAGAGTACCTTGTGCTACTGCAATCACTGAGATAGGAGGCAACAGACGATGTTTCACACTATGATGTATGGTACACGAATGATGGGTCCGTATGTGCGGATGGGCTTTTATGGCGGCTTCTCATTGATGATGGGCCTTGCCTGTCTCGCCATTTTGACGGCGCTCATCCTCTCGATCATCGCGATTATCAGGACCTCGAAGAAGCGGGTTGGCAAGGATTCTGCTGTGCAGCACATCCTCTCCGAGCGCTTTGCAAAAGGGGAGATCAGCCGCGAAGAGTTCGAGCAGATGAAAAAGGACCTCAGGTAAGAGAAGAAAAGACTATCCGGCGGTATTGCAGTACCACCGGATAGCTGTATATGGATCAAGGGGCAATCTGAGGCCCCTTGGCAAGAGCTCTTATATCCTATAAGGGGAGCACCGCTCCCGTCAAGAGAACATGGATGGTCGATGCGACCATGCATGCCGACTTCCCTTATTGAGGCATCGCACATCCTTTTGGTGCGTGCAGGGCTTTGCCCCCGCTGATAGCTGAGCGTGACGCTCGATTCAATCCCGTTTCGCCTCCTCTTCATATAAGATTATAACTTTAGAAATACATCTATTCGCTTATAAAACAAAGAATTAATATTGTATTCAATATTCTTGTACGGTACACTATCACCAGATGGTACCGGCAGGTATTTGAAGATATCAGAGAGTGCTGAGATAGGGGCAGTGCTCTTTCGCAATTCCAGTTCACCAAAATTAATGAGAGGCGTCTTCAGAGTGAATGAGTGGTTACAAACCCAGACGTATTTTGATACAATGGCTTGTAGAGGAAAGGGTAGGTGTCATGGTATTGGAGAACAAGAAGGGTATAAAAGATCCGGCTGAGCTTGCCCGCATAGAAGAAAGAATTAGTAAAACGAAGGCTCTTGCGTTGTTCGAGTCAGGACTGCTTGATACCTTTGAGGTGGGAACCTTCAACGGATTAGCAGCGATACACCGGTATTTGTTCGAAGAAATCTACGATTTCGCAGGAACTATTCGCACAGTGAACATTGCAAAGGGTGGGTTCCGCTTTGCTCCCGTGCTCTATCTTGAAACAGCCCTTGCTCAGATCGATGCCATGAGGCAGTCCACATTTGATGAAATCATTGAAAAGTATGTTGAGATGAATGTCGCCCACCCCTTTCGCGAGGGGAATGGAAGAAGCATGAGGATCTGGCTCGACATCATGCTCAAGAGAGCACTGCATTGCGTGATAGATTGGAGCTTGGTGGATACGGACGATTATCTGCTTGCGATGGAGAGAAGTCCAATCAAGGATGTGGAGATCAAGGTCTTGTTGCATGCAGCGATGACCGACAGGATCAACGACCGTGAGGTCTATATGAAGGGCATCGATGCAAGCTACCG
>JALOBD010000124.1 GCA_023228445.1 Sphaerochaeta sp.
TTCTCGCTGATGAAGTGCTCGATGCCCACCCAACTGTGGCCGAAGAGGTGCCACTTGGCATCGGGGCTCTCCTCGGGAAAGAGGAAGAAGGGGTCGCCGAGGGCCGGCATGTACCACGTTCCGGGGATGACCGGCCGCTCACTGAACGGGTACCAGGAGAGATTGGCAAAGAGAGCGGTAGTCTGCGCCATCGCCTACTTCCTGCGCTTTTTGGAGAAGAGCGGGCCAAGCTTCTCTTCGAGGTTGAAGCGGACGTTGAGCCACTTGACGATCCTCGAGTAGAGGAAGAAGCTGCCGCCGATCGACACGAGGAAGGTCAAGCCGAGGTAGAGGGGCACAAGCGAGCTCTCCGGGTCGACAAAACGGGTGAGCAGGACGAAGCAGATGATGAAGATGATCATCATCAAAAGGATGTTGGCCACCGTGGCTGCCAGCATGAAGAGGAGGGTGTTGGTACGTTTAGACATCTGAATCGTCTCCTTTGTCAAAGATCAGGAAGGCAGCGAGGAGGATGCCGCTGACCACCAGTGATGCATCGGCGACGTTGAAGGTCGGCCACCGCTCGAATCCGAGAAAGCCATAGACCTTCACGCTGATGAAATCCACCACCCGGAAGGAGCGGAAGATCCGGTCGATGAGGTTGCCCACCCCACCGCCCAAGAAGAGGGCCAGGATCCATCGGTAGCCGGTCTTGATGGCTGCTCTCTCGCCTACCATCAGGATAATCACTGCTGTCACCAAGAGCAAGGGCAACAGGATGAAGACGAGGATCTTCACCACCGACGGAAGGCCCACCCCCATGCTGAAGGCGATGGCGGTGTTACGTACGTGGATGATGGCAAGAAAGTCGCCGAGAAAGCGATAGCCTACGGTATTCTCGGCGATGGCAGCGACGATCCACGCCTTTGAGAGCTGGTCGATAGCGATCACCAGGAGGGTCAGGATAAAGGGGGAGAGCCGCTTCTTGAGGTTCGGTTGCATGAGGTGATGGTACTACAGGCCGGTTGGATTGGCAATGAAGCGCACATCGAGGCCAAAGCGTGCGGCCAGGTGTTCGCCGAGGGCGCGTACCCCGAAGACCTCGGTGTTGTAGTGCCCTCCACCGATGACGGTGGTGTGCGCCTCACAGGCCTCATGGTACGCCTGGTGCTTCACCTCCCCGGTGATGAAGAGGTCCAAGCCGCTGGCAATCGCCTCAGAGAGATCATCGCTTGCCCCGCCACTGACGATGCCGACGCTCAAGAAGGTGCTCTTGCCGAGCATCAGCACTGTCGGATCATCGAAGCCGAGGCGGTCGCAGACCCATGATACATCCCGCTCTCTGCCAAAGCGCCCGGCAAACCCGATGGGTACGCCCTTGTAGGGGGAGAAGGGCTCGATCTCCTCCAGGGCCAGGGCTCGGGCCATCTGGATGTTGTTGCCGACCTCGGGGTGGGCGTCGAGCGGCAGGTGGGCTGCGTAGAGGCTCACGTTGTTCTCCAACAGGGCCTTGACCCTGCGGTAGTGCGCCCCGGTGATGGCGATCGGAGAGCCCCAGAAGAGGCCATGGTGGACGATCAGGAGATCACACCCCTCTTCGATGGCCTTCTCGAAGGTCGAGAGCGATGCATCGACCGCGACCGCGACAGTACGCACCTCCTTCTCGTCCGGCGTTCCGACGACCAGACCGTTGAGGCTGTAGTCGATGGGGGCGAAGGAGGCAATTTGCAGATATGAATCAAGATAGGAGACAAGGTCGTTCTGTTTCATGGTCCCAGTATAGAGAGTTGACACCAATTATTCCACCACCTATAGTTCGACCATGTCCGAACAAAAAACCCGAGTCAAACCCCTGAGCGCAGACGAGGTACGCTTCGACTTCGCTTTGGCGACCATCCAACGCTGCAAGGGCCTGGGCAGCAGTGAGGTGGTCGTCGGCCAACCGCGGGCGCTGCGTAGCCTCGAGCTGGGCCTCTCCATCCCCAAGAGCGGGTACAACATCTTCGTCAGCGGGGACAGCGGAAGCGGCCGCCACAAGGCGGTGCAACACACCATCGCCTCGATGGAGGGTGACACCTCCCTCCTGCGCGACATCCTCTACGTCTACAACTTCGGCCAGCCGGACAGCCCGATGCTCCTCTCCCTCACTCCCGGCGACGGCCAACACCTCGTCGATGCCCTCTTCAGCTTCACCCAAGACCTCTTGGCACTGATCGAAGAGCGGGAGGAGTTCCTCCCCAGGGCACTGGCCCTGGTCGACCACCTTGAACACACCGTCTCCTTTGCCCAGCAGGCGGAGTACTTCAATGGCCTGAAGGGAGAGATGACCCGCCTCTCCAAGCAAATCGACCACCTCGATGAAGAGGCGGTCAAAAGCGGTGGGCTTGCCACCAAGTACCTGGCAAACCTCGTGGTCAACCACGCCCATACCACGCAGCGTCCGCTCATCATCGAGGGCCACCCCTCCCATACCAACCTCTTCGGCTCCATCGATGCCAAGGAGAAGCACGCCCACCTGGGCCTCCATGCCGGCTCGCTGCTGGCAGCCAGCGGCGGCTACATCGTCATCGACGCCGAGGACCTCTTGGCCGAGAGTGGCCTCTGGGAAGCGCTCAAGCGGTACATCGACGCCAATGCGCTGGCCATCGAGGGGGGCGTCAACCCCCGCGGGGAGATCAAGGGCAGTCCGATCCGCCCCCAGATGGCGGCCCTGCCGGTGAAGGTGATCCTCATCGGCAGCGAAGAGACCTACGACATGCTCAGCGATGAGGACGACCGTTTCCTCTCCCTCTTCAAGGTCAGCGCCCAGTTCGACTATCAGATGGAGAAGAGCGACCAGACCATCGCCCAGACGATTGCCAACCTCCTGCGCTACCAAGGTGAGCACAACCTGTTGGAGATCACCGACTCTGCGCTGGGCGAACTCTTGCGCTACAGCGCATGGTACGCGGAGTCGCGCGACCACCTGAGCACCCACTTCTCGGTCCTCTACGACCTGCTCGAAGAGGCCAACTGGTGGGCAAAGAGCCACAACAAGCGCTCCATCGATGGACAGGTGATCCTCCAGGTGAACGATGAGCGCGACTACGCCGCTTCGATCAGCGAGAGCCGGATCAATGAGGAGATCAAGAGCGGGGAGATGATCATCAGCCTCAGCGGGACGAGGGTCGGGGTGGTCAACGGTCTGGCGGTGATGGACCGCGGCGCAGTCTCCTTCGGCACCCCGACGGTGATCAGTTGCACCGTCGCACCGGGCAGCGAGGGCATCGTCAACATCGAGCACGAGGCGGGTCTGAGCGGGGAGATCCACGACAAGGGCCTCCTGATCCTCGAGGGGTACCTGCGCAAACACTATGCGCGCAACTTCCCCCTCTCGATCTACGCCGGCATTGCCTTTGAGCAGTCGTATGCCGAGGTCGACGGGGACAGCGCCTCCTCAAGCGAGCTCTACGCGCTGCTCTCCGCCATTGGTGAGCTGCCGGTACGCCAGGACATCGCCGTCACCGGCTCGGTCAACCAAATGGGGATGATCCAGCCGGTGGGCGGCATCAACGAGAAGATCGAAGGCTTCTTCCGCACCTGCACCACCACCGGCCTTACCGGCTACCAGGGGGTCATCATCCCGATCCAGAATGTTCGCAACCTCATCCTCAGCACCCAGGTCATCGAGGCGATCGAGGCGAGACGCTTCTTCATCTGGGCGATCAAGACAATCGATGAGGGGATGGCCCTGCTCACCGACCGGCCGGCCGGCATCCGCAACGCCAAGGGCAACTACCCACCGGACAACTTCAACCACGCTATCGAACAACGGCTCAAGAAGATGTACCAAGCGGTATCAGCCAACCGAAGCTAGCCTCTTCAGCCGGCGCATGAACGGGGCGACGTAGAGCAGGGTGAGGACGAAGGTCAGCACGTCGGCAAGCGGCTGGGCGATCTGCAGGCCAAAGAGGCCCACCGTCCTGCTGAGCACAATCACCAACGGAACGAAGAAGACGCCCTGGCGCACCAGAGCCAGCGTCGAACTGACCGGACCATGGCCGGTCGACTGGAAGATCATCCCTCCCAGCGTATTGAAGGCGGTCACCGGCAAGAGCACGCACTGCGCCCTGATCGCCGTCGTCCCGATGGCGACGACCACCGGGTCCTTGAGGAAGAGGAGCATGATGTACCGTGCCCCGGCGAAGCACACCGCCGCGATGAGGAGAAAGGCAACACTCGCCGTTTGGGTACAGAAGAGGAACGCCTCCCTGAGGCGGTCGTAGCGCTTCGCCCCCCAAGAGAAACCAGCGACCGGCTGCATCCCCTGGCCAAACCCGATGAGGGCGGAGTTGAGGAACTGCATGACCCGGGTGGTGATGGACATCGCAGCGATGGCCTCATCGCCGAACGGGGCGGCAAAGACGTTCATGGTAATGGCTGCGACGGTGTGCATGAGGCTTCGCACGAGCGATGGCAAGCCGATGACGATGATCGAGCGGTAAATCCACCACTCTAGGCGTACCAGGCGGAGTGAGAGGGTGAGGTTGCTGCGCTTGTTCACAAAGTGGCTGGTCAAGATGGTGAAGGAGACCAGCTGACTGATGATCGTGGCCCACGCCGCCCCCTTGATGCCCATCTTGAAGCCAAAGATCAAAATCGGGTCGAGGATGACGTTGAGGATTGCCCCGGTGCTCATCCCGATCATCCCCAGATACGCCTTGCCCTCGCTGCGCAGGTTGTTGTTCATCGTGTAGCTGACGGCCATCCATGGGGCGCCGATGAGGATGATCGAGGCGTACTCCTCTGCATACGGGGCGATGGTCACTGTCGCGCCGAGGAAGCGGACGAAACGCTCCTTGAAGAGAAGGCCAAAGACGGCGAAGAGCAGGGCAAGGGTCAGTGAGGTGAAGAAGGCGGTGCTGAAGAGCTCGTCGGCCTCACGCCTGCGCTTCTCACCCAAGAGGCGGCTGACCGTGTTGGCTGATCCCTGGCCGAGGGTCAGTCCGATGGCTTGGATGATGCTCATGATCGAGTAGACGATCCCCACCGCCGCGCTGTTCTCCGTACCCAAGCGGCTGACAAAGATGGTGTCGGTCATGTTATAGAGTGCAGTGATGAGCATGCTGATGATCGTCGGAGTGGCCAGCTGCAGCACCAGGCTGCGCACCGGCTGCCCAGTCATGCGCAGGTAGTTCTCTTCGGCATTGAGGTTCCGTCTCATGGACTGTACCACCGTTGCAGCATGATCGCAGCCGCCGATGAGACGTTCAGCGAGCCCTTCGTTCCCCCCATCATGATGGAGACCCTCCCCAGCGATGCATCACAGCGCCGCAGCAGCCGTGATGTCACCCCCAGCTCCTCCGAACCGAGGATGGCGACTCCAGATTCGGGGAAGGCGAAGTGGGTGATATCCCCTCCTCCGCTCTCCAATGCAAAAAGTGGGAGGTTCAGTTCAGCCAAGGCTGCGAAAAGCTCATCCTCACCGATGATCTGATAGTCGACGGTGGCAATCGTCCCTGCGCTGGTACGCAGCGCTCGGTTGTGCTGAGGATCGGCGCTGCCTTCGATGAGAAAGATCTCTTTGATACCGAAGGAGTCGGCAGATCGGAAGATCGAACCGACGTTGTAGGGGCTTCGAATCCGGTCGAGGACGAGGTAACGCTCGAGGATGATGCGCTGCCTCCTGTCAAGGGTGCCTTCATCATCCTCACGGTCCCAGTCGGCCACTGTCTCACCCAGGGCAGCTGACAAGAGGTAGTGGGCATCGAGCAATGCAAGGGTCCGGCGTTCGGGCGATACCTCGTCGACCAGCCTCGTCAGATATTCAAGGTCATGCTCACCTGCAAACACCTCGCCTGCCGTCTGCTGCGCCAGGGCAACCAGCGAGGCGAGGTAGGCGTCGTCACACCCCGCCACACTGCACTGTCGAAAGAGCAGCGCAATCTTGCGCAGTCGGCTGGGCGCACCCATGGTGGCAAGCTTACGTATCGTGATCATCGCCTACCGGCCCCACCAAGAGGGCGAACTCCCCCTTGATCGTCTCACGCCCCGCCAGCTGCGAGGCTACTTCAGCTGCTTGGCCGGTGATGAACTCCTCAAACTTCTTGGTCATCTCCCGTCCGATGACCACCTTGCGCTCAGGTGCGAGGTCTGCCAGATCAGCGAGGGTCTTCACCACCCGAAAGGGGCTCTCATAGATGACGA
>JALOBD010000003.1 GCA_023228445.1 Sphaerochaeta sp.
AAGCCACTGGGAACTTGGCGATGGCCCCGCTCTTCTCCCGTGCCGCCTCAAGATCGATTCCACCCTGCATCTCACTCTGGACCCGGGCAACAAAGAGCGGGTTGTCGCCCACTTCGCTGAGCAGTTCATGCAGACCGAAGAAGTACGCATCACTGAGCACATCGTTGCGCCCCGGCAGCGTGGTGTGCTCGCCGCTCTCTGCTCGCACCTGGGAGAGCTCTCCGTGGACACGGGAGAGGGCCCACCCCTCCTCGCCGCTTTTGACGGTCGCCTCGCTGTCCATGAGATGTCCATCAACAGTCTGGGCAAGCAGGGCCCGCATCGCCCGAATCAACGTGCTCTTGCCGATGCCGTTGGGGCCGTAGAGGATGTTCAGACCGGAGGAGAAGCCATCCAACGTGCCAAAGGGGGGTGAGGAGAAGCCGGGACTGCGCAAGAGGTGCATCCGTTCAAATCGATAGCGCCTGTCCATCATGCGCCTCCCCTCTTCTGCTCGACCATTGCCTCAAGCAGCGTGAGACCGGCTCGTCGAGCCGATGACAACGCCTCTTCGTCACTCACCCGCTGAGCGTTCAGGCTACTGTAGGCGCTGGCGTTGTAGCTCTCCTCCTCAAACTGTCGATAGAGGTCGAGCAGGAGTGGTTCATCACCGAGGAGGTGGGCAAGCTGGCTGTCTGCGCCGCTGCCGCCCTTCAATTGGTCAAGATCGATGGCAACCGTCGTTTGGTCGAGGAAGGAGGGTTGGATGATGCACGTGATACCCTCCTTGGCAGGAAAAGAGGCCTCTTCTTCGGCAGACCCCATCACCTCGGCAAGGGAGAGACCGACACTCAGCGAGCCGACAAAGCGGATGGTGAGATACAGATCTCCGGCAAAGTCCAGTCCATCGGCAACCTCCTTGGCGCTCTTGCGCAGCAGGCTGCGTACCTGTTCGACCTCATCAAGGGAGGTGACATCCACACTCACCGCTTCGTAGCGGATCGGGGAGAGGGGGATGAAGAACGGCTCTTTCCAGCGCACCGAAGATTCGGCTTCGATGAGCCATACCCCATGCGCTCCATCCTCGGAGGTGTCCAACGCATAGGGAGAGCCGCAGTAGAAGGCCCTCCCATCGCCCACCGGGCCACCTCTATGGATGTGCCCCAGCACCCAGAGGCCGATGCCGCTTCGATCATACTCCTGGGCTGTGGTGGGGGCGTAGCGGGAGTGTGCCGTTCCATAGTCTGTATGGAGCACACCCACGGTGAGTGATGAGGAGACCACATCGTCGGTAAAGCGCTCGAAGGGGCTTCTCTCATGGTGGCTTTGGGCAAACGACCAGCCGACAAAGTCCACCCCTTCATAGGCAAAGCGCTCCCAGCGGCCACCGCTGCCCAGCACTTTGATCTGCTCCTCTTCAGCCACCAGGCGGGAAAAGACCTCCCAGTCATGGTTGCCCGCTACGGCGATGACCTGGATGTTGGCTTCACCGAGGCGCCTTATGCCCTCGACCAGCGGTCCGTACACGGCAAGCCAGGCTCGCTCATGCTCGATGACATCGCCGGCAAGAAGTAGGACGTCCACACCCAACTCCAGGGCTTTGTTGACCACAAGGACCCAGCTCTCGTGGCCGCTGGCGCCATGGCGAGGTCTTCTTCCCAGGTGGATGTCACTGGCGGCAAGGATTCTCATGTCTGAGAGTATAGCATGAAACGAACTGACAGCAGCAGGTCACCGGCGCGTTTTTCTCCAGTATCTTCTCACACCCGCCCCGCCGCTCTTCACCTCACGGCAATGGCGGTGACCCCTCCTCCAGGATGGGGAAGCTGCGTTAGATCTGGAAGACGTACATGCCGCCGGCTGTGCCGACGAATGCTGGGTAGAACCCCATCCCTCCACCAAAGAGGAACTCGGGCCCAGCTTTGACAAAGAACTTCAACGGGATAGTCTCCAAGGTATACGACCAGGTGACCGGTATCCCGATGCCAACCATGGTGCCAAATGTACTGAACATCAGATCGATGTACCCTCCGACACTCAGGTACAGGTCAACACCCAGGTCACGGCTGACAAAGGGTCCCGGTACATTGTAGCCGCCTTCAAGCCTCATCCAAAAGGAGTCTGCCATGCCGAAGTATCCGAGCGAGAGCCCCGCGTAGGCTGGTCCAAAGTTGTATTCAGCAGTCGCTCCGACATGGAGGGGGAGACCGAGGGTGATCCCGGCACCTACACCCGTAATCGGCTCAGCCGAATATGCCGCACCGGCGACAAGAACCAAGAGCACCAAAACAACCACGCATTTCTTCATTGACCTTCTCCTGTTGATGTTGTCTGAAATTGCACTCAATTTTGATACATTGTTGACGTGAATACCTCCCAAGTCAAGGAAAATCGCCTCATCGAGCGTGCACAACGGCCGTGGTGAATAAATTCATTGACAATCTCATCGCTCACTGACAGGATGGTCCTTGGAAGAGGGAGGGCAACGAATGATTGAGATCAAAGAAGTGACGACAATGAGGCAGTGGAGGCGCTTCTACGCCTTCCCCAACGAGCTGTATCGGGACAACGAGTACTTTGTACCAGCCATCCACATGGATGAGGCTCCGACCTTCGATCCGAAGAAGAACCCTGCGTATGAGTACTGTGAGACGGTCGCCTACCTTGCACAGCGCGGCGGTGAGGTGGTCGGGCGCATCGCCGCCATCATCAACCACAAGCTCAATGCGATGAAGGAGATGAAGCGCATGCGCTTCACCCGCTGGGATGTCATCGACGACATTGCGGTGAGCCAATCCCTCTTTGCCGCAATCGAAGACTGGGGGAAGGAGAAAGGTATGGAGAGTCTCATCGGCCCGATCGGGTTCTCCGATCTGGACAAGCAGGGACTGCTCATCGAGGGCTTCGACCACCTGTCGATGATCATCACCCTCTACAACCACCCCTACTACGCCGACCACCTGGAAGCGCTTGGATTTGCCAAGGACGTGGACTGGGTGGAGTACAAGGTCTTCGTACCTGAAAAGATCGACCCGCGTGTCGAGCGAATCTCGACGATTGCCCGCAAGCGGCACGGCTATCGCCTGCTTGAGTTCAAGAACAAGAAGGAGGTCATCCCCTACGCCAAGGAGATGTTCCACATGTACAACGAGTCCTTCGGCGACCTCTATGGCTTCTGCCCGCTCACCGACGCTCAGATCGACATCGCGGTCAAGCAATTCTTCTCCCTGGTGAGCCTGGACTACCTCTATGTCGTTGCGGACAAGGATGATGCGGTCATCGGCTTCGGCATCATGGCCCCCTCGTTCGCTCCGGCCATCAAGGCATCAGGGGGACGGCTCTTCCCCTTCGGCCTCTTGAGAATCCTCAAGGCGTTCCGCCACCATGAGGTGGTGGACATGTACCTCATCGCAGTCAAGCCGGAGTACTTTGGTCGAGGGGTGGCGGCAGTCATCATGAACGAGGGCATCAAACGGGCCATCGACAACGGCGTCAAGTGGGCCGAAACAGGCCCGGAGCTGGAGAACAACGAGTATGTACAGACGCTGTGGAGTGGTTTTGACACCGAACAGCACAAGCGGCGGCGCTGCTACATCAAGCACCTTGTCCAGTGAACATAGAAACCCTCCCCGGCAACGCCGGGGAGGGAAAAAGGAACATACAACTCAATAGCGATATGCGTCGCCCTTGGTGTACTCGGTGTGTAACAGCTGATGACTGACATCAGAGAGTGGCTTGGTAAGGAAGGTCTCGTAGAGCTCTTTGATCGAGGGGTTCTCGTGGCTCTTGCGAATCGGCTTGTGCCGATCCTCCTCGTAGATTGAGGCGATGCGCTTGGCACGGATCTCGGCAGTGGATGGGATCGGTTGACCTCCCCCTCCGATGCAGCCATCCGGGCAGGTCATCACCTCGATGAACGCATAGGGGCTTTCCCCTCCCTTGATCTGGTCGAGCAACACCCGGGCGTTGCCCAGCGTGTTGGCCACCGCCACCCGCACCGTGCTCTCCCCGATCGTCAGGGCAGCCTCACGGATACCGGCTCGCTCACGCAGGTCGCTGAACTCCACGTTCTCCAAGACGGTACCGGTCAGCGTCTCCACCGCGGTCCTGAGCGCTGCCTCCATCACCCCGCCGCTGTTGGCGAAGATCACCGCTCCACCGGTTGATGCGCCAAGTGGATCATCGAAGTCACTGCCCTCCAGCGTGGAGAAGTCCAGGCCGATGCGCTCGAGCATCCGGGCCAGCTCACGGGTGGTGAGCACCCAATCCACGTCAGCAAAGCGCTCTTCATCGCTGAGGTCCATCTCCTTCTTCCACCACTTGAACGCCCCGTCCATCTCGCTGCGCCCCGCTTCATACTTCTTGGCAGTACACGGCATGATGGAGACGACGCGGACAGTGCGGGGGTCGAGGCCCGCACGCTTGGCGTAGTAGGTCTTGGCCACTGCGCCGAACATCTGCTGTGGGCTCTTGCAGGAGGAGAGGTGGTCGACCTGCTCGGGGTAGAAGGTCTCGATGAACTTGATCCACCCCGGGCTGCAGCTGGTGATCATGGGAAGCGGCTTGTTGTGCGTGATGCGATCGATCAGCTCGTGGGCCTCCTCCATGATCGTCAAGTCAGCGGTGAACTGGGTGTCGAAGACCCGGTCGAACCCCAGGCGTCTGAGGGAGGTGACCATCTGTTCGGTGACCAACGCCCCCTCGCCCAGACCCATCGCTTCGCCCAATCCCACCCTGATAGCCGGTGCGGTCTGCACCAACACGGTGAGCGTTGGGTCGCTGAGGGCGGCGAAGACCTCATCTTCGGCGCTGCGCTCCACGATGGCTCCGGTGGGACAGACCAGTGCACACTGACCGCAGTTGGTACACGGCGAGTTGGCCAGCCCACCATCGAGGAAGGTCCCGACCTTGGTGTTCAGTCCCCGTCCGATCATGGAGATGGCACTGACGGTCTGCATCGACTCGCACACTTCGACGCAGCGATTGCAGAGGATACAGGCATTGGGGTCGCGTACCAGCGAGGGTGAGGTGCGATCGATCTCCTCAAATTTCGTCTTGGTGCGCCCAAAGCGGCTTTCACGCACCCCCAACTGGTGTGCCAGCGCCTGCAGCTCACAGTTGAGGTTGCGCTCACAGCTGGTACAGAGCAGGGGGTGGTTGGCCAAGAGGAGCTCCATGTTCACCTTGCGGGCATGGAGGACGCGGGGGGTGTGGGTGTTGATCACCATGCCCTCGGTGACGATATGCATGCATGAGCGCACCAGGCGCGGGGAGTTCTCCACCTCCACCACACAGACCCCGCACGAACCGTAGGCCGATATATCTTCAAGATAACAGAGGGTGGGAATCGTGATCCCGACGCGCTTGCACGCATCGATGATCTTCGTTCCTCGCCCAACGGCGATTTTCCGTCCATCTATCGTGACATTGATCAATTTCTCATCCATTGCTCACCTCCCCCTCCAAGCACACGTCACAGCGGAGGCAGCGGCTCGCCTCCATCCGTGCCTGGCGACCGCTATACCCCAAGTTCACCTCAGCAAACGAGCTGTGGCGCTCGGCAACCGGCAACTGCCCCGCCTTGATCTGTCTCCCCTCATGGGCGGTGTCCCAGATCTCCTGACCGTACTTGAAGTCGGTAAAGAGCGTGTGGAACCGGATTTCACCCATCAAGGAGCAGTCGATGAGGTGGGCCACCTCCTTTGCGTGCCCCATTGCCTCAGCGGCAGTCGACGGGCCGGTGATCACATCACCGATGGCCCACACGCCATCGAGGGCGGTCTTGTACGTATAGCGCTCCACCGCCAGGTGCCCCGCTTCGTTGACGGAGAGCCCCTCGGCTTCGATGAGGGCGCTGTCCACCCGCTCGCCGATGGCGATGATGACCGTATCGCATTCGATGATCGAATCCTTGCCGGTGGGGATGCGCCGTCTGCGCCCACTCACGTCGAAGGCGCCTTGCTCCAGCTCATTGACCGAAAGACCGGTCACCTTCCCCGTGCCATCGCGTACCACGCTCTTGGGTGAGACATCGAAGACCACCGTGATCCCTTCGGCGAAGAGCTCGGCGATCTCGCTGCGGTTGGCCGGCATCTCATCACGTCCGCGACGGTAGGCGATGGTGACCTCCCGATCGAGGCGCCACAATGAGCGGGCCACATCGATGGCCACGTTGCCACCACCGATGATGACCACCCGCTTGCCCACCTGGAGATCCTCACCCTCCGCCTGGCGGCGCAGGACCTCAGTTCCCTGGATGACGTGCCCACCCTCCGATCCTTCAAGGGTGAGGTGGCTGTGGTGGTAGGAACCCAAGGCGAGGATCACCGCATCGTTGGCCCCCCTGAGGGCCTCGACGGTGATGTCGGTCCCCAATGAGGTGTTGAATCGGAAGTTCACCCCCAAGAGATCGAAGAGCTCCAGTTCCTTGTCGAGCACGTCACGTGGCAGGCGGTAGGCAGGAATGCCGTAGCGCAACACTCCGCCGGCCTGTGGGTGCTCGTCGTAGATGGTCACTTCATGGCCGAGGCGCACCAAATAGAAGGCTGCTGATAGGCCGGCAGGACCAGCACCCACGATCGCGATCTTCTTGCCGGTGGATGGATACTTGTCCTCGATCATCTGCTGGTAGACCTCCTGCTCCTGGCCCATCTTGTAGAGGGTATCGGCCAGGTAGCGGTGCAGCTCTCCTTGGTGGACGGGACTATCGACCTCCTCGCGCCGACAGCGCATCTGGCAGTGGAAGTGACAGATCCGGCCCAGCGTACCGGGAAGCGGGTTGTCCTCCAGGGTGGAAGTGAACGCCTCCACCAGCCGATTCTCCTTCAAGAGCGTGATGTAGGTGGGGATGCGCATCGTAAGCGGGCAGGAGTTGGAGCAGAGCTCGGCCACCAGCGTCTCGCAGGTGCCCGCCTCACAGCGCCGTCGCTTGATGTGGCTCTCGTACTCCTGGGCGAAGTAGCGGATCGTCGTGGCCACCGGGTTCATGGCACTTTGACCCAGACCACAGAGGGCGGTGTCACTGATGTGGCGGCTCAGCTCCTCCAAGAGGGCGATGTCACTCTCCTTGCCCTCCCCCTCGCAGATCCGATCGAGGACGGAGAGGGCCTGTGAGAGGCCTTCACGGCAGGGGGTGCACTTGCCACATGATTCGGCGGTGGTGAACTCGAGGAAGTAGCGGGCTGAATCGACCATGCAGTTGTCGCTGTCCATGACGACCATTCCCCCCGAGCCCATGATGGCCCCGATCTTGGCAAGGTTCTCATAGTCGATGGAGGACTCGAAGAGGTGGGCTGGGATACAGCCGCCGCTCGGCCCTCCGCTCTGTACCGCCTTGATGCTCTTCTCTACGTTGGAAGAGCCGCCGCCAGCCTCATAGACGAGGGTGGTGAGCTTTTCACCGAGTGGCAGCTCGACCAGACCGGTATTTCTACTCTTGCCCACGAGGCTGAAGACCTTGGTGCCCGGGCTGAGGTTCGTACCGATCCGGGCAAACCATGCGCTGCCCATCGCGATGATCAACGGTACGTTGCACCACGTCTCCAGGTTGTTGATCGTCGTCGGTTTCCCCAAATATCCCTTCTTCGACGGGAAGGGTGGTTTGACGCGAGGTCTTCCCGCGTGGCCTTCGAGGGAGGCGATGAGAGCCGTCTCCTCCCCACAAACGAAGGCGCCTGCTCCCTCGACGACACTGAGGTTGAAGCTGAAGTGGCTGCCGAGGATATTTTTGCCAAGGAACGTGTGCTCATACGCCGCTGCGATGGCATCGTTGAGGCGTTTGACAGCCAAGGGGTATTCGGCGCGCACGTAGATGATCCCCTCCTTGGCGCTGGTGGCGTAGGCGGCGATGAGCATCCCCTCGATGAGGGAGTGGGGATCGCTCTCCATCTCGTTGCGGTTCATGTAGGCGCCGGGGTCCCCTTCATCGGCGTTGCAGATCAGGTACTTCTCTTCCTCGGTCTCCCGGGCCATGAGCTCCCACTTCAAGCCGGTGGGAAAGCCCGCACCGCCGCGTCCGCGCAGGCGGGCATCCTTGATCACTTGGATGACCTCGCTGCGGCTCATACCACCGAGGACCTTGTAGAAGGCCCGGTACCCGCCCACCGCCACATACTCGGCGATCGAATCGGGATCGATGATGCCGGCGTTCCGCAGCACCAACTTCTTCTGTGAGCGGAAGAAGTCGATCTGGTTCCACTCAGGGACCTCTGGATACCCGGTCCCGTAGGAGTACTTGCTGAGGTGGTGATCCCACTCGCTGATCTTGCAGTAGACGCGCCCCTTGTGGTAGCGCTTGGCCAGCACTGCGTCGATGATGGGCAGTACATCCAGCTCACTGACTTGGCGGTGCAGCACCATCGGCAGCCCGGTCACGCCGGTCATGACCAACGGTTCCTCACTACAAGCGCCGAAACAGCCGACAGACCGAAGCTGGATCGGAAGCTTACGCCGTTCAATCTCTTCGCCAAATCGCCGATAGAGCACATCAGCCCCACTGCCGACGCCACACGTTCCCATGCCGATGGCAATGGTGGCTTCCTGTGGGTAGAGGCTCTCTTCACCGACACGTTGGAGTTGGTCCAAGATTCTAATCATTCTTGCCCTCCCTGTTGCAGCGAGCGTACCAGCTCAATGAGCTGGTCCTCGCTTACCTTCGAGTGGATGACCTCGTCGATGGCGATGACCGGGGCCAACGCACATTGGCCAAAGCAGGCCACCGTCTGTACGGTGAACTGGTAGTCGTCGGTCGTGGCAGACCCATCGTCGCCGAGGGTGACGCCAAGGTGTGCGAGCACCTTGTCCAAGAGGGGCTTGGACCCTCTGGTGTGGCACGCCGTACCCCGACAGACAGTGATAACGTGCTCACCCTGTGGCTTGAGGTTGAAGAAAGCGTAGAAGGTGGCCACCGAGTAGACCTGCGCAAGCGGGATTTCAAGTGCGCGGGCTACACAGGCGAGCTCTTCTGCCTTCAAGTAGTTGTGGTCGCTGGTTCGTTGCACATCCTCGAGAATGGAGAGCAACGCTCCGTGCTCTCCACGCCTCGAGGCAACGATCGTCTCAATAGAACGGAGCCGTTCGTCCATGAGGACCTCCTTTGTAAAAAGAACTATTGTAAACATCAGGTGATGCATATTGTTCTAAAGAATGGTCGAATCTATAGTAACATCGCTTTGCAGATGGATGCAAGGAATAAATTTGAATCTTTACCGGTAGGAATTCAAGAATAATATTCCAAAAATTCAATTAATATACTTTTTAGTAATTTATTATGAAAATTGAACAGCAACACGCGACCCTTTGACCAACGGTGCCCGCTGTGCCTATCCTTAGGAAGGAGGCACCTATGAAGAGTTATCGTAAAGAGTTGGTCTTCAACACCAACACCAGGAGGAAGATCATCAACATCACCGGTGATGTACAGAGAGCCGTGACGGAGAGCGGAGTGCAGGAGGGCCTGGTCCTGGTCAATGCGATGCACATCACGGCAAGCGTCTTCATCAATGACGATGAGAGCGGCCTTCACCACGACTATGAGGTGTGGCTGGAGAAGCTCGCCCCGGAGAAGCCGTACGCGCAGTACCGTCACAACGGATATGAGGACAACGCCGATGCCCACCTGAAGCGCCAGGTCATGGGACGTGAGAGCGTGGTGGCCATCACCGGCGGCAGGCTCGACTTCGGCACCTGGGAGCGAATCTTCTACTACGAGTTTGACGGCAAGCGGCCCAAGCGTGTGCTCATCAAGATCATCGGCGCGTGACCCCTTGAGACGCAGTTGTGCTTTATTGCATACTCAGCGTGTATGAAACCATCGATTGCCGTCAGCGTCGCCCTGTACCGTCGACATGAGCGCGAGCTTATGGCGCTCATCGCCCGCTACGGCCTTGCGTTCACCGTGGCAGAGGGCGAGAGCGTCGGTTTTGGTGGGCACACCTACCTCCTTGAGGAGGGCTTCACCCTCAAGACCCACCTCACGCTGCCCCATCGCACAAGTGAACGTCTCACCCTCCTCTTCCATACCCTCGAGGAAGCGTTCGGCTTCATCGCCTCCCACCCCGATCCACAGAGTGAGTATCCTGCGTTGATAGAAACGTACGGCAAGATGCTGCGCGAGGGAGAGCTCGTCGCCTTCCCTACTGAGACGGTCTACGGCCTGGGCGCCGATGCAACCAACGAAGATGCTGTCAGGGCGATCTTCATCGCAAAGGAGCGCCCGCTCTTCGATCCCCTGATCGTCCATGTCGCACAAGTCGGGCAGCTCGAGGAGGTGGTTGCCACGCTCGATGAACGTACCCTCTCTCTCATCGACCACTTCTGGCCCGGCCCGTTGACGCTGGTGGTCAAGAAGCACCCCACCATCCCAGCGGTGGTCACCAGCGGGGGGGGGACGGTGGCCATACGGATGCCGGACAACCCCCTGGCCCTCAGCCTCATCGAAGAGAGCAGGCGACCCATCGCCGCCCCATCGGCAAATCGATTCGGCTACACCAGCCCGACCACCGCCGCTCATGTGCACGAACAGTTGGGTGATCGGATCGCCGCAATCCTCGACGGCGGCTCCTGCCCGGTGGGCATCGAATCCACGGTGCTCTCCCTGGTCACCGATCCCCCCACGATTCTCAGGCCCGGTAAGATCGGGGAGGAGGAGCTTGTTCCCATCATCGGGCAGGTGAGCTCCCCCTCGACGGTGCATGATTCGGTGTTGGAGAGCCCGGGCCTGTTGGAGAACCACTACGCGCCCACCACCGCGCTCTACCTCGTCGACGATGTGTCCCAATACAAAGATGATCCGACCGTCGGTGTCCTGCTCTTTGAACGGAGCGCGGTCGCTTTCAAGGGGCCGGTGCGGTATATCAGTGAAAAAGAGGATGCCGCAGAGGCGGCAAGCCGCCTCTACTGGGCGATGCGGCAGCTGGACACTCTCAACCTACGCATGATGGTCTGTTCGTTGATGAAGGAGGAGGGCATCGGCGTTGCGATCAACAACCGGTTGAGAAAGGCGTCACGCAAGCGCTGAGTTGATCTTTCCGGCCATCTCCTTGATGGCCGCCTCATCGATCTGGTGCACATCCTCACGGCTTACGGCAAGCCTCATCAGCGTGCGTGTGAACGGCCCCATCTGAGAGAAGAGGAACTCACCGCCAAAGCAGGAGACGGCCACCGCCTTGTCTCGCAGCCTCTGACTGTAGTTCTGCTCAAGTTGCTTTATCATCCCCTCCCCCTCCTCCATGCCACAGAGGAAGAGAGCGAGTACTCGCTTCTTCAGCAACTCCGCTTCATGTTCACCGACAAACTGCCTCAACTTTTTATTGGTCTTGCCGACATAGACCGAACCACCGATTACGACAGCATCGTAGCGGGAGAGGTCCACCGACGTACCTTCGTTGAGGGGGTGCAAGTCAGCCCCATCGGTCAGTTGGTCTCTCAGCAGCTGGGCGCTGCGTTTGGTGGTACCACGTTTGCTGCTGAATACGATGAGTGTCTTTGCCATGGCTTCCTCGCTTGCACAGAATATACCACACCCACTGCGCAGAAGAGAAGGGATTGCGAGGGGCATTGGAGAGATTCTGGGGTGGGGAGCGTGGCGTTTTGCACAAAATCAAAATAAAGAGAAAATATCATTTGACAAATCGTGAACGTTCACGGTATAATCGTAAACGTTCACGAAGGATGTTTTTCCTTCTTGTGAGGAAAACTCAATACCGATAGAATCAGAGAAAAGGAGCGTGAGATGAAAAAACAGAATCGAGTGACATTGGTCGTTGTTCTGGTTTGTTCGCTGTTGTTGATGGGGGGAGGACTCTTTGCCCAGGGGGGCAAGGAGCAAGCCAAAGGGGACAAGATCATCATTGAGACATTCAGTGATCTCTTTCCCGAGTACTGGATCGAAGCGTTGGAAGCCAAAGGGTTGTCCGACAAGGTCGAGTTGAGAATGGTGCCCCAGAACCAGTATGAGAACAAGATCCGCATGATGATTGCCGGCGGCGAAGTTGGCGACATCATCTGCATCGATGCACCGAACATCGGTTACTATGCCGAGATGAATGCGCTGGAGCCGCTCAACAGCTACTGGGATCCTGCTGATTTCAATGACCTGGTAGGTTCGGCCCAGCAGGCGATGCAGTGGCAAGGCCAGATCTGGGCAAGCCCATTGAACGAGGCCAACTGTGTGCTCTACTACAACAAGCAGATGTTCAAGGAAGCGGGCTTGGTCGCCCCGACCAAACTTGCTGACGCCTGGGATCTCGACCAACTGCTCGACGCAGCGCGCAAACTCACCAAAGTCGACTCGCGGGGCAACGTCGAGGTGTACGGCCTCTTCCCGCAGATGTTCTCCGTCGACAACCGCAATGAGGGAATGACCTTCACGCAGATGCTCTTCCCGTGGTGGTTCGGCGCAGATATCATCAGCCCTGATGGAAAAACGGTGGACGGATACTTCAACAGCCCGGAGAGCAAAGCTGCGCTGCAGTACTACAGCGACCTCTTCAACGTGTACAAGGTCTCCCCTTCCATCGCGATGTCCAATCCCCTGGCCTCGGGCAAGGCGGCGATGTACATCAACGGACCGTGGATGGTCGGCACTTGGCAGAACCAGTTCCCCGACTTTGTCGACACGTGGGGTGCGATGCCGTTGCCCCATGGCAAGGCTGCGGCGAGCAACGCCGGAAGCTGGAACCTGGCCATCACCAAGCAGTCGAAGAACAAAGATCTTGCCTGGAAGATCATTGAGGCGATCACCTCGACGGAGGGCTCGTACATCTATTGCAGCAACACCGGCAACCTTCCTGCCCGTGAATCGACCCTGGAACTCTCCGACATGTCCAAGCCGCCCTACGACATCATCAAGGAGCAGCTGATCCATACGGCCAAGAGCCGGCCGGTGACCCCAGTCTACCCGAAGATCAGTGAAGCGCTGATGGATGCCTACAATGCGGTGGCATTCGGTGAATCCGTTGACCGTGCCTTCAACGAGGCGGTCAGCAAGATGAATGCTGCACTGCAGTAACATGCACTTGGGGAGGGGTGACCCCCCTCCCCGGTTCATTCATGGAGTTTTGCCGTGACACACTACAAGAGACGGGATTGCATAGATGGCTTTGCGTTCATCCTCCCTGCCTTCATCATCATCTTCACGTTCGTCGTCTACCCTTCGCTGCGCCTCTTCTTTCTCAGCTTCCACGACGCAAACCTGATGGGGGGATTGAAGTACATCGGTCTGAAGAACTACCAGAGCCTCGTGGCTTCGCAAGACTTCATCCGCTCCTTCCTCGTGACCCTGCGTTTCATGGCAATGGTCATCGTTGTACAGACCCTGTTTGCCTTCATCGGCGCCCTCATCGTCAGCGAAAGCCGCCGGAGCGCGTCGTTGGTGCGGACCATCTACTTCATACCGGTCATCATCAGCTTCGTGGTGGTCGGCTACCTCTGGCAGGGTATGTACAACCATGACTACGGCTTGATCAATTCACTGCTCTCGTTGCTGGGCTTCAAGCGCATCGGGTTCCTCAGCGACCCCGCCTACGCGCTCTACGCGCTGACGGCCACCTGCATCTGGAAGAGCTGGCCGTACTTCATGATGATCTTCCTCGCTGGCTTGAAGGAGATCCCCGGCGAGCTCTATGAATCGGCGATGATCGATGGAGCGGGCGAGCTGCGCCGGCTGTTCGCCATCACGATCCCGCTGCTCAGACGGACCACGCTCTTCATCCTGCTCATCACCACGATGGACTCGGTCGTCAAGGTCTTCACCCCAGTCTTTGTCATGACCAGCGGTGGGCCGCGCGGCTCCACTGACCTGTTGGTCCACTACGCATGGCGGATGGCCTTCCGCTTCGGAGAGGTCGGCTACTCCAGCTCAATCATGGTGTTCGTCTTCATCTTCCTGATGGTGGTGAGCTTCATCCAGCTGAAGATAGGAGAGCGCAATGAACAATAAGACAGTCACCTTCATACGCTCGACCTTCATGATCATCCTCATCATCATGACGATCATCCCGATCGTGTGGGCCTTTTCCCTCGCCTTCCGCTCCAATGCAGAGATCGTCTCGATGCGGGGAATCAACCGCCATACCTTCTACCCCGAGCATGCGACGCTCCAGAACTTCCTCCGGCTCTTTCAGACCGTCAACGTCCCCCGGGTCTTCCTGCTGACGATGTTCGTCAGCCTCTCGGTGACAGCACTGAGCCTCATCCTCAACTCGTTGGCAGGGTATGCGTTCGCCCGCATCCCCTTTCCGCTGCGCTCGTTGCTCTTCGCCCTCCTGCTGGCGACGTTGGCCGTACCGGTGGAGATTCTCATCATCCCCCTCTACCCACAGATCCACACAATGGGGCTCATGAATACCCTCACCAGCCTGATCATCCCCTTCTGTGCCAATGCATTCGGCATCTTCTTCATGCGTCAATTCTTCCTTGGCATCCCCCGTGAGCTGGAGGAGGCTGCCATGATCGATGGATGCACTCGGCTGCGCACCTTCGTCTCCATCATGATCCCCTTGGCAAAGGCGGTCCTCATCACCCTCGCCTTGAACATCTTCCTCCAGCAGTGGGACAGCTTTTTAGTGCCGGTGACCTTGATCTCAAGTGAATCAAAGATGCTCTTGCAGGTCGCCATCAACTACATCTACTCCGGGTTATACTTCCAGAATTACGGGGTGCTCTACGCCGGAATGGTCATCGCTACCCTCCCCATCATCATCATCTTCCTGTTTTTGCAACGGTACTATGTTGCCGGTATCACTTCGACAGGAATCAAAGGATAAACCATGGATATCAAAACACGAGTTTTCTTCGACATGCACTACCCTGAGAGCGAGGGTGTGGGTATCGCAACAGCGCTGGATGTACACCAGCTCTCCGACTCCTTCATCCAAAGCGGAGCCGACTCCTTCATCCTCTTCGCCAAGTGCCAGTATGGCAATGCGTACTATCAAACGAAGGTAGGCCACAAGCATCGTGGCCTCGGTGATCTCGACTTCATCCAAGAGATGGCCGAGCGCCTCCACGCCAACGGCAAGGAGGTCATCGCCTACTACTCGGTCGCTTGGGATGAGTGGTATGCAGATCATAGCCCACAATATCTCACCCAGGATGCCCATGGTGGCACCGATAGCAGCGAATTCCGGTGGAGGACCCTGTGCCTGAACTCCCCCTATCGAGAATTTGTCCTGGCGCAATTGGTCGAGATTGCCACCGAGTGCGATGTCGATGGCTTCTGGATCGACATGACGATCATCGCAAAGGATCGCTGCCACTGCCCGTACTGCACAAAAAAGTTCAATGCCCTCCATCCTGGCCAAAAGATGATCGACGATGATCCCCTCTTCCTCGATTTCCGCTATGACTACATCGAGGAATTCTATGAAGAGCTCTATGCGGCGCTGCGAGCGGTCAAGCCATCCCTCGTCCTGATGAACAACTACTGGGGATACCCCTATATGCCACGCAGCATGGGCAGTAGGGCCGTCGGCTCGCAGCGGGGGGTCGACATGCTCACCGGGGAGGCGTACACGGACTGGACCGGCCTTGAAGCGCCGATCTATTTTTCACGGTACTTGCGATCGACGGGAAATGGCAGACCTTTCGAGGTCCTGCTCGGCCGCTTCACCAACACGTGGGATTTTACCCGCAAGAGGTATGACCAGCTCTTCTTTGAGTGCATGACGGTGTTCTCCCACGGCGGGGTGGTCACCATCGATGACCAACCCTACTGGGATGGCTCGTTCGACCGGAAGCTCTATGAGCAGGAACTTCGCAAGATCTTCTCTGTCATCGACACGTACCACCATACCCGCGCGGGGCGGCACTATCGTCATGCTGCGGTACTCCACAGTCAGCTGACGAAGAATCACAGCGACCAGAATTCGTTCATCAAGGCGATGAGCGGCGCATACCGCCTGCTCGCCGATGAGCACTACGGGGTCGACTTCCTCTTCGATGAGCGCATTACCGCCGATGAGCTTGATCGCTACCAGCTGATCCTCCTCCCCTCGGTCACCCATCTCGATGGGCAGGTAGCCGAGGCCCTGGTCACCTGGGCTGAGCGGGGAGGCACGCTCCTCTGCTTCGGAGCCAGTGCCCTCGCCGCGCACTGCGGCCTCTCAGATGGTGGGCCGGGCATATACTCGCTTTCGTACCTCGAGCAGGACGGGGAGTATTGCCTGGTGCGTGGACGCTATCAGCGCTATAGCCACCCGCAAGAGGAGCATCATGCACCGGCTATGATCGTGGATCCCGTCCTCGAGACAACGCGCACCACGTTCTATCACAACAACCTCCCCTCCCCCTACCAGGAGAGTGAAACCCCACAGTACATCACCATCGTCTTTGGGTCGGGCACCATCGTCTTCTTTCCCCAGCCGATTGCAACCAGCTATGCAAAACAGCCGTCCCAGACGCTCAGGAGGCTCGTGCTGGAGCGTGTGGCCACCGCACCCATGTATCGCCTCTCTGCCCCGAACCGGGTGTGGATGGAGTGCTATGAGCAAGAGGATGGAAACACGGTGTACATCCACCTCGGAGTCAGGGGCGCCGAGTCGAGCCTCAGTTGTGGGTTGCTCGATACCATGCAGGGCAACTTCGAGCGCCCCTACGTCACGATGGAGGCGCGGGACAAGGCCAGTGACATCACCATTACCATCGCAGTGAACAGCACGATTCAATCTGTTCGTTCTCTCTTTGAGCATAATAGTGTATCCTATTGCCAGAAGGAGGGAGTGGTGACCGTGAATATTGAATCGGTAGAACTCTGGGATGTCATTGAGGTAGCCTATGCCGATTGAGCGGAGAACCAAGGTGACGCTGAAGGACCTCGCACACCTGTGTGGGGTCTCCCTTGGAACCATCGACCGGGCGATCAACGACAAACCGGGGGTCAGCAAGAAGACGAGGGAGATGATTTTACGCATCGCCGAGGAGCATGGGTACCGTCCCAACGTCATCGCCCAGAGCCTGCAGAGCGGCAAGACCTTTGAGATCGGGCTTATCGTTCATGATCTGAACAACCGCTTCTTCTCCCTTCTGGTCGACTCAATCCAACAGACCGCATGGGAGCACCACTACTACATCCAGCTCGCAGTCTCACTGCGGGACACCACCCGCGAGAAAGAGATCATCGAGCATATGCTGCAGCGCAACGTCGACGGCATCCTCCTCTTCCCCACCAATGTCGGAGAGACGTTCTACGAGTATCTGGTGAATCTTGGCATCCCGGTGACCCTGATGGCCAACCGTGTCAAAGGTCCACCTGGCAGCAGGCCTCTGCCCTTCATCGGGCTGGACAACACGACGGTGGTCAAGCAGGCGGTGGAGCAGATCATCGCACAAGGCTATGAGGTGGTCAACTTCGTAGCCCCGTACTTCAATACGACCAACAGCCACAACTACTACGAGATCGACAAACGCTACCAGGCGTTTCTGTCGGTAGTGGAGGTCCACACCGTTGAACACCACATCTTCAGCTGCCAGCAATATCGCAGCGAGATCGCCCGCCTCTCGTTTGACAAGCGGACGGCGTTTTTCTGCGTCAGTGACATCTTCGCGTTGGAGCTGCTCTCCCTCTTCACTGAGATGGGGCTCGCCATCCCCGATGATGTGGGAGTGATGGGCTTTGACAACATCGACGTGCTCAAGTATGTCCGCCCCAGCCTCTCTACCATCAACTACCCCGTCTCTGAACTGGGCAAACAGGGCTTCGAGCTCTTGCACAGCACCATTTCAGGAGAGCGGGTCAACCCCAAGCAGATGCTCGAAGCCCAGATCATCTGGCGCGATTCGATCTAGGGCGCCGTCTCTGCCCACCGACTTGGAGCAACGCGAACGACACAAAAAGAGTGTCTTTGCAAAGGATTCCTTGAATTTCACGCCACGCCCCTCTTTTCACCACCAAAGCACGCTCCCTTGCCCTCGTGTGGACACCGTTCGGTTGACAAGGCTCTCCAATGTTCGCATAGTCCATGTATTGTGAAAGCGAAGCGACCATCCATCTATCTGCCTCAAGAGGGGCTGAAGGCCTTCCTTGCAGTGATCCTCTTCACCGGTTTGGCCCACGGGCTCTACAGGGGCGTGCAGGACAACTACCTTGCCGAGATTGTGATGATCACCGAGTTCGAGCGGGGCATCGTGGAGTTCTTTCGTGAGTTGCCTGGTTTGATGCTGGTCTTCATCCTGGCGTGGATGTACCGCTCCAGCGAGACAAAGGTGTTCAAGATTGGAACGGCCATCACGCTCGCAGGGCTCATCGGCCTTTTGGCGATGGGATCGGCGAAGTGGATGGTCATCCTCTTCATGGTGGTCTACAGCCTCGGTGAACACATCACGATGCCGATCAAGAGTTCGATGAGCCTCTACTACGCAAAAGAAGAGAAGGGAGGGGCGAGCCTTGGCATGACCAGTGCCATCAGCCACGGGGGCAACATCGTCGGCTATGTAATCGTCTCGATCCTTTTCATCGTGCTGGCCAGACTCGGCTTGCGAACGGATGCAATCTCAGGATTCAAGGCCACCTTCGCCCTGGCGGCAACCCTGATGGTGGTGGCCACGATTCTCGCCCTCACCATGAAGGAGCAGGGACGGAGCGTGAAGCGAAACCGTCTCTACATCAGGCGGAAGTACACCAAGTACTACATGCTGGAGATCTTCTACGGGGCGCGCAAACAGATCTTCCTCACCTTCGCCCCCTATGTGATGATTCTCGTCTATGGCGCGGATACGTCGATCATCGCGCTACTCCTCGCTGTCTGCGCCCTCTTTGGCATGCTGCTCTCCCCTGCCATCGGCTACATCGTCGACCGCCTCGGTTACAAGTTCGTCATGGTCACCGACACGCTGATCCTCGTCATCGTCTGCTTGCTCTACGGCTTTGCCCACCGCCTCTTTCCAATGCACATCGCCTTCATTGTCGTCTGCGTCAACTTCGTGCTGGACTCGATCATCAGCCTGGCGAGCATGGCAACGAACGTCTATGTACGTGACCTCTCCGAGAGTCGGGAGGAGTTGACGGCAACCCTCTCCACAGGCATCTCGGTCAACCACCTCATCTCCATCCTTATCGCACTGCTCGGTGGCTGGATCTGGCAGGCGTTGGGTATCGAGATCCTCTTCTCCCTCTCAGCAATATTAGGGATCATCAACTCAATCTTTGCCGCCTCCATCAAGATGCCCAAACCCTTGGAGCATATGCTCAAGAGCCAATCGCAATCAACGTAATATCACTCGCTGTGTGCATTCGGACAACGATGGATTGCCCGGTTCTCTTCGAGCCGAGACAGAGCTGGTTCCATGGCTGGGAGGTTGCCACACCTAAGACGTTCCAGTCAAACAACCACAGCGTTGGAAATGACATCACTGGTTGTTGTTACCGTGTTCGGTGACAGCTGAACTCACGCCCCCCCATTCAAAGGGCTGATTCTGTGACGGTCACCCGCTAGATAGATGCCAATGGGAGTGAACATGAACCACCATAGCTCTGCTCGACCTCCCCTGCACCCTTGAGACATTGTATAGAGCTGCGCACTGCTACGGGAACAGCCTCCCCAGTGCCAGGGCAAGGGTGAAGGTGATGGTGAAAAAGACATAGCTTTGGGTAGCAAAGCCCATATGCTTGGATTTGGTCTCTGCCCGGTAGCCTTCCTTTCTCACCTGTTCGTGTTTGACGGTGAAGATCATGAGGGCGAAGGCGTGCAGTGGGATGACGGTTCTGGGGTAGATCTGCAGGATGATGAGAATCGCAGAGAGTGCATAAGCCCCAAAGCCCTCTACAGCCACGAGGTTTGGCGCGTGTTTTTCCTTGAGCAGGATGGCCAAGGTCCGCCGTCCGTTCGCTTCGTCCCCGACGCGATCACACGCGTTGTTCACCGAGAGGATCATCGCGATGATGAGCAAGAATGGTACTGATGCGACGATGTGCTGGAGATTCAGCGGTATTTCTTGGGTAAAGAGGGTGATGAGAAAGAGGATTGAGCCGAGAAAGCCTCCGGCAAAGAGTTCGCCAAACGGGGTGCGGGAGATGGGAAATGGTCCGCCGGTGTAGAGGTAGCCGGTTGCCATGCACACCGCCCCGATGGGGATGAGGGCCCAACTGGTCCGGTAGGCGAGTAAGAGGCCGAGGAGCGCTGCGATGGCGAACATCGTCAAAGAGATGAGAAGGGCGGACTTTGGAGAGACGTCCTGGTGGACAAGCACCTTCTCCTCCTCCACCGTGTAGGCTTTGTTGTCCGTACCCCGCATATAGTCGAAGAACGTATTGAAGCCGGTGGTACCCATATCGACAAACAGGGTGGCCAATCCCATCATGACGACATTCACTACATTCAGTCTTCCCTGAATGTAGAATGCATAGGCGGTGGCGCTGGCGAAGGTCCCCATGCTGATGACTTTCGTCTTCATCTCGACGATTCTGGCGAATTGGTTGCGTGTCATGGTGCGATAGTACACCGTTTAGTGGGTTTTTGCTATGGGGTTTCTCTTTTTTCCTTGCTTTGTCCACAGGATGCCAGTAGTCTGTTTGTTGTATATTGATGCAATCTTTATGCATCGCTATAATGAGTGTTTTGAATACGGCGCAGGGCATGAGCCCTGCTCGGATATATTAGGAGTTTGTATGAAGAAAAGAGATGTATTGTTGACGGCACTATTGCTCGTTGTTTTCAGCTTCAGCCTCATCGGCGCTGGCCAAGGTGAGAAGAGCGTCTCGGAGGGCTTGGATCGCTCCAAGTACTTCATCACCGTGGCAACCGGGCCCACCAGCGGCCTCTACTACCCCATCGGTGGTGCGTTTGCGTCGCTCTTGAAGAACAGGCTTGGCTACCAAACCAGTGCCCAGGCTACCGGAGCTTCAGCGGAGAACCTCACCTTGATCCTCGAGAAGCGTGCTGAAATTGCCATCGCCATGAGTGACGTCGTCGCCCAGGCATACGACAGCTTTGGCGCGTATGACGGCAAGAAGCCGGCCACCGAGCTCAGGGCGTTGATGAACCTCTATCCCAATATCGTGCAGCTGGTCACCACCGAGCGGACCGGCATCAAGAAGTTCACCGACTTGAAGGGCAAACGCGTAGGCGTTGGTGCGCCCAACAGCGGTGTCGAGGTCAACGCACGGATGATGTACGAGGCCCACGGCATGACCTACGCCGACAGCAGGGTCGACTACCTCAACTACGGTGAGGCCATCGGACAGCTGAAGAACAACCTCGTCGACGCAGTCTTCGTCACCAGTGGCGTTCCCAACGCAACGGTCATGGAGCTGGGGACCACCCACCAGATCGTCATCGTCCCCATCGAGGGCGAGCCGCTTGACAACCTCATGGCCAAGTATCCCTTCTTCGTCAGGGCCGTCATCGAGGCTGACGCCTACGGCACCACCGGTGATGTGAACACCACTGCAGTGAACAACATCCTCGTGCTGCACAAGGATATGGACAGCGATGTCGTCTACGACATGACCAAGGGAATCTTCGAGAACATCGAGGACATCCAGGCAGCCCACTCCACCGCCCGTGAGAACGTGCGCCTGGACAACGCCAAGAATGGCGTGGGCATTCCCTTCCACGAAGGAGCTGAGCGCTACTATCGTGAGATGGGCCTCTAGGAGCCGATGGCCCAAAGAGTCACACGTGTTTGCATTGTCCTCACCCTTGTGGTGGGGACGGTGCTCTTCTTTCCCTTTTTCCCCGGCTCCTTCACCCTCCGGCTCATCGAACAAGAGGGGCAGACGATCCTCTTCAGTGAGGCGGTGCATGAGGGGGATGTGATCGTATTCAACTGGATCCACTCCTTTGAGCACATCCCCTGGACCGAGGAGTACACCATTGAAGCGGACGGTACTTTTTTGTTGCATACCATCACGGTGGCCGGTTTCGGGGCCGGTATACCGGCCAACAAAGGTGTGACGACTGTTGAGGACGGGATGGTGGTGATGCGCTCCATCGACGAGCGATTTGATCGTTTCTCATGGCTCCATTCCCAAACAGCCCTCTCATCCATTACAATCGAGGGAAACATATTCATTCATGGCGTCGATGTTGAGCACCATCTGCCCGTCGCGCTTCTGGTCAAAGGAACTGAGAATTTATGGCAAAGATATCGTTGGACGAGATGAGTCCTGAACTACAAGCCCAACAAGCAGCAATCCTGGAGCAGTATGAGAAGGAGTCGAAGACCCGTTCATTCGAGGGCTTCCTGTTGGCTCAGATCGTCTATTGGCTATCGGTCGGCATCGCCCTCTACCACTTCATCACCAGCTTCATCGGCTATCCGGCAACCCACCTGCACCGCTCGGCACACGTGGGAATGATGATTTTCATGGCCTTCTTCCTCTACCCTGCCCGATCGAAGGGCAGTCGCAAGACCCTGCCCTGGTACGACGTGGTCCTGGGCCTCTTGGCCGTCTCAGTGGCTGTCTATGTCTGGGTTGACTACATCCCGTTCATCAACCGCATGGGAAGCCCCAACACGATGGATGTCATCATGGGCACCATCTTGATCGCCACGGTGCTGGAGGCGAGCCGACGCGTCAGTGGTTGGCCCTTGGTGATCCTCAGCCTCATCTTCATCGCCTATGGCATCATCGGCCGCTCGCTGCCCGGCATCTTGATGCACCGCGGCTATAATTGGCGCGGTCTTATCAACCACACCTTCATCAACACCGAGGGGATCTACGGCACATCCGTCGATGTCGCCGCCTCCTACATCTTCCTCTTCATCCTCTTCGGCACCATCATGAACAAGTGCGGCATGGGCCGCTTCTTCAACGACCTCGCCCTCGCCTTCGCTGGTTCATCGAAGGGAGGACCGGCAAAGGTTGCCGTCATCGCAAGCGGATTTTTGGGCTCCATCAATGGAAGCGCCGTGGCCAATGTGGTGACCACCGGGGCCTTCACCATCCCGTTGATGAAGAAGACCGGATACTCCAAGGAGTTCGCCGGGGCGGTCGAGTCATCGGCATCGGTGGGAGGACAGCTGCTCCCACCCGTCATGGGGGCAGCAGCCTTCATCATGGCTGAGATCCTTGGCATCAAGTATGGCCTCATCGTCATCAGCGCAGCCATTCCGGCCCTGCTCTACTACCTGGGCATCATGGTGCAGGTTCAACTGCGCGCCGAGAAGCTCAACCTCGAAGGGGTGCCCAAGGAGCACCTGCCCAAACTCGGCGATGTGATGCGCGAGCGCGGCCATCTGCTCATCCCCATTGCATTTCTACTCTACATGCTGCTCTTCAGCGGATCGACGGTGATCTTCAGCGCCTTCTGGGCGATCGTGGCCACCATTATCGTCTCCCAGGTGCGCAAGAGCACACGCATGACAATCCGCCAACTGCTGGACGCGTTCAGCGAAGGCACTATCGCCACCGTCTCGGTGGCCGTCGCCTGTGCGGTAGTGGGCATCATCATCGGGGTGGTGAGCCTCACTGGCTTTGGTCTGAACATGGCCAACGCCATTATCCAGCTGGGACGCTCCAACTTGATGTTGACGCTCATACTCACCATGGTGACGTGCATGATCTTGGGCATGGGGCTTCCCTCCATCCCCGCCTACCTCATCACCGCCACCATGGCCGCCCCAGCGCTGATCAAGCTTGGGATTCCTCCCCTCGCCGCCCACATGTTCGTCTTCTACTTCGCCATGTTCGCCAATATCACCCCACCGGTAGCACTGGCAAGCTTTGCCGCGGCAGGGCTCAGTGGAGGCGATCCGATGAAGACCGGCCTGCAATCGGTCAAGCTCTCGCTTGCCGGTTTCATCGTCCCCTACATCTTCGTCTACAACACGGCCCTGCTCTTGTTGGATACCAGCGCCCTCGTTGCTATCAGGGTGACCATTACAGCGATCATCGGTGTGTCGATGATCGGCTTGGCCACCGAAGGCTACCTCTTCGTCGACATGAAGTGGCCACTGAGGGTCGTCGCCTTCATCGGTGCGCTCCTGTTGATCACCGCCGACCCAGTTCAGGATGCCGTTGGCTTTGTGGTGTTGGTGCTCATCGTCATCGTCCAACACAACATGCATCGAAGACAGAGACGCACCCAACCTACCTGAACAACACGAGAGGCTGCCCCGGACGGGACAGCCTCATCTCTCACGCAACATCTACGCCGGCGTTACTTTTTCGGTGCAGCCGGCTTCTTCGCTGAGTTAGCGGCAGTGCTCTTTGCCTTGGTGGTGGTACTCTTCTTCGCACCACTGGCTGCAGGCTTCTTTGCCGGTGCTGCCTTCGCCTTGGCCGCTTCCGTTTTTGCTACCGGTTTCTCCGCCTTTGGTTTCTCCGCCTTCGGTTCCTCAACCTTCGGCTCCTCAACCTTGGGTTCCTCAACCTTGGGTTCCTCAACCTTGGGTTCCTCAACCTTGGGTTCCTCAACCTTGGGCTCCTCGGCCTTGGGCTCCTCAACCTTGGGCTCCTCAGCCTTGGGCTCCTCAGCCTTGGGCTCCTCAGCCTTGGGCTCCTCAGCCTTGGGCTCCTCAGCCTTGGGCTCCTCAGCCTTGAGCTCCTCAGCCTTGGGCTCCTCAACCTTGGGCTCCTCGGCCTTGGGCTCCTCGGCCTTGGGCTCCTCGGCCTTGGGCTCCTCAGCCTTGGGCTTCTCAACTTTTTCCTTCAGTGGTTTCTCTTTCTCTGGCTTCGTTTCCTCAGCTTTTGGTTCCTTGTCCTTCTTTGCCGGTTCAACACTCTTGGCAGGCTTGGGTTCTTCGGCTTTGATAGGTGCTGGTGTTTCTTCAGGCTTCTTGTTGAGGACAAGGTACTGGACTCCGATGCCTACTGCACATACCAGCGCGACGAGGATAATAAGAATGGTTTTCGCCTGCCTGCCTGGGACGGCGATGAGAACCAAAAGAATAATCGCGATGGCGATTACCAAGTAGACCAAGGACTTCTTTTGCGCCTTCTCTTTTTCAATGCTCATATTCGTTTCTTCTCCTATCAGAATTTGGTGTCCCGGATGGGAGGAAATCTTCTAAGTGGTTACTGTAGTATAGCATACACCAATCAGAATCACATCTCAAGGCAACATAAGTGTAATCTTTCGCGGTTGATGGTGTTTAAGAGGTGAGGAAGAGCATGAAAAAACGATCAAATCAATTGCCACTGCTCATTGTGTTGGCGGTATTGCTGCTCTTCTCAAGCTGTGGAGCACTGCGCAAGCGCCCGCCATCACTGCCCGCCGTCGATGGTTGGCAAGGTCCTTCGGGTCACGTGGGAGAAGTACGGATCATCCTGGAAGATGATATAGTAGTCCTCGACCTTGAGGAGTTGGACGGCCTCCTCGATGAGGCGTTCCTCAGCCAAGCCACTACTCACTGACTGATATCGACAACAACGCCCACCGTCCATCGTCCTGGTCTATCCATACCATGCTCCCCCATCGGTACGTCGGCTCGATGATGGCAAACGGTACCTCCCACAGGTGTGTCCGTTGGATTGCTTTTCCCATCTGGATCCTTGGCACTGGCAAAATCGTTGAGAGCAACTCACCGTAGGTGATCACAAACCCCTGGGCAAGGGACGGAGGGATATAGGCCTCGACCCACTCGAGGGTGTACGGGGTGGTGAGCGCCTGCCTTGCATACCCCTCGATTGTGGCGGCATCGCCTTCGACGATAGGACCAATGTCGCTGTTGATGGGCAACAGGTACGAGGAAGGGGCGCTGGTCAACACACACAGCGGAACAAGAAAGATCATCACTATGAGACAATAAATTTTCACTGTATGCATTGTGTCTTGCCGTATATCCTCACGTCTCGGGAAAAGTCACACCCCGTATACATCTAAGCGCACTCCAATTGCTACGCTATACTATATCCAATGAACTCTTCAAGACAACCTATCGCTTGTGTATCCAAAGAGGATCCGCCACACCACAGCCTCCCAAGCAAGAGTGAGCACTACAGGCCCGCCCCATTGAGGCCATTGACGATATGAGCCAACAATTGTACGCTTTGCCTGCCCATTTGTATACAATAGCAGAAGTGAGCCTATCCCACCCTCTGCTGATCAGGAGGACACCATGCAGGTACCCAATCCGCTGAACACCAGTACCATGGACCTGTTGCTGCCGGACAATACCGTCATATATGGCATGCAAGCACCGGCAGCGTTGGCCAATCCAGCCAAGGCAGTGGCCGAAGCTCTTGAGCATCCGATTGCAAGTGAATCGCTGCGAACCATCGCAGCAAAGAAGCGTGCATCCAATGCCGATGCCAACGCGGTGATTGTCATCAGCGACAATACCCGACCCGTCCCGTACAAGGGCGAGGGCAATATCCTTGTTCCTGTCATCCAAATTCTCTTCGAGGTCGGGTATCAGAAAGAGAACATCCTCGTCCTGATCGCCACCGGAACCCATCGCCCGATGACCGAAGACGAGATCGAGAAGATCATCGACCCATGGGTCTTCGAACACGGGGTGAAGGTGGAAAACCACGACTGCCTCGATCAGGATGATCTCACCTTCCTGGGCAAGACCGAACGGGGCAGCGAGGTTCGTATCAACAGACGCTACGTCAACGCCGATTTGAAGATCCTCACCGGTTTGGTGGAGAGCCACTTCATGGCAGGAGTCAGCGGAGGGCGCAAGTCCATCTGCCCGGGCTTGATCAGTGAGCAGGGGACCTTCCTCTTCCACGGCGCCGATTTGATGGGCCACCGGGAGAGCCGGGACCTCAATCTCGCGGGCAACCCGGTGCACGAGGAGTCCACCGCATTTGCCCGGATGGCCGGCTCAGACTTCATCATCAATGTGACACTCGACCACGCCTTTGCCATCACCGGCGTCTACGCCGGTGACATGGAGGCAGCGTTTATCAAGGCGTATGAGATGGTGAAGGGCTATGCACGCATTCCCATCCAGGCTGAGGCGGACATCGTCATCACCCACGCCGGCTTTGTGGGTATCAACCACTACCAGAGTGCCAAGGCTGCCTTCGCCGCCATCGGGGCGGTAAAGAAGGACGGGTACCTGATCTCGGTCGCAAACTTCACCGACAAGAAGGACATCATCGGCTCGGTCATGTACAAGACGGTGGTCGCTCTCTTGGCACTCAGCAGTGGCGAGCAGCTGACCACGTTGTTGCACAGCCCCGATTGGCCGTTCCTCCCAGACCAGTGGCAGGTCCAGAAGTGGGCGTCGGTCTTCGAGAAGATCCCACTGGACCACTACTACCACTGGGCCCCCCAGCTGGACAAAGGAAGTGCGGCGGGGTTGCCGGGCAAGAGCATCGCCGACCTCGTAGAGGCAACCGACTTCAGTGATGCCATCAACGCAGCCATCGATGATATCAAGAGGCGCGAGGGCGGCAGAGATCTCACCATCGCCTACCTCAGCGATGGCCCCTATGCCATCCCGTATGTGAAGTAAGAGATTCTCGGTGGTCTTTCAATTGGGGCGGAGCCACCGCTCTGCCATAAAAGAGTTCTTTGCTGCGATCACCGGTCTCCCGAATTCAGCAACATCCCAACCTTGATGGCCTCAAGGAGGCTCTCTTCCTTGGCGATGAGCGTGTCTGCGATATCAAAGGCCGTACCGTGGTCGACACTGGTGCGGATCACATCAAGGCCAACGGTAATGTTCACCCCGCTATCGAAAGCCAGGAGCTTGAGTGGGATGTGGCCTTGGTCGTGGTACATGGCAACGACGATATCGTAGGCGCCCTGCACAGCCTTGAGGAAGACGGTGTCCGGGGCGATGGGGCCCTCTGCTGCGATGCCCTCCCCCCGTGCCGCCTCAATGGCCGGGATGATCTCTTCGATCTCCTCATCACCGAAGAGTCCATGCTCGCCGGCATGGGGGTTGAGACCAGCGACAGCGATGCGCGGCTGCGCATATCCAATCTTCTTCAGCGTCTGGTCAGCAAGGCGGATGACGGTAAGTACCCGCTCGAAGGTCACCGCATCGCACGCGGCGCGCAAACTGACATGAGTGGAGATGTGGATGACCTTCAGCTTCTCGCTGTAGAGCAGCATCGCATAGTGCTCACCCTTGGTGTATTTGCCGAAGATTTCGGTGTGGCCAGCGTAATTGTGGCCGGCACGGTGCATCGCTTCCTTGCTCAGCGGGGCGGTGACCACCGACGTGATATCACCGCGCTGGGCAAACGCAATGGCCGCCACCACGCTTTGAAAGGCAATCTCACCGCCGAGGGCGGTCACCTTCCCGATTTCAATTGCTCCCCTCGGCACCGGAAGGGGGTCGTAGACGTTGATGAAGCCCTCCCTCCACTCCTCGATCGCGGTGATGGTGTTGAACTGGAAGTCGTATCCTAACCGTTCTCGGTAGTAGTCGAGCATCGACAGTGTACCAAAGAGCAGAGCGTTCTGCCGGTAGCGTATGTCGGCAGAGAGCGCCTTGAGGGTGATTTCTGCCCCGATGCCGCAGGGATCGCCCAGCGTGATACCGAACCGTTTCATCGTCGATCCTCCTTCAATGCCCTCAATGCGAAGCTGATGGCATCATCCTTGCCAAAGCCACCGGCTTTGGTGATGATGGATAGACCTGCATAGGGGCCGCTTGTGGCCACCATCATCGGGATGCCAAGGGCAACTTCGCGAAGAATCTCAATCTCCGCGATGCCCAGCGCATCCAAGAGCCCATAGGCGGTGTCGCTTCCGACCAGGAGGAGGCCGGCGAGGTCGCTCTGCTTTATAACGAGCCGTCCCACCTCGCTGAGGGCCTCCACCAAGCGCACACTCACCGTATCGTCACTGTTGTCGAGCGTGTCGGGTAGCGTGACCTCCCCCTTGTCGACCACCGAGGTGACGGTGAGGACTACATCGCGCCCTTCGTCAAGGAGGGTTGTGGCACGTTCGATGTATTGGCCCAGCTCCCCACCGTCGAGAATCTTCTGCACCGGGATGGGAACGAGGACCGCTCCAAGCTCCTGGGCGTAGCGTACCTGCACCTCAGTGACAGCACTGAGGCTTGCCACCACCGCCAGCGCGCTCTTGGCCGGTTTGAGATGGTTGGCCAACGCTTCTGCCAGACCGGCACTACCGACAAAGAGGACGCGCCTATCCAGTGAGAGCGCCCATGCAGCAACCAGGTCGAGATCCTCTTGGTTGAGGGCATCGCAAATGACGATGCCATGCCCAAGCGAGGGGAACGACAGCTCACGGATGGTCTCTACCGAGAGGCAGACGATTCGTGGATCGATCGGGGCAAAGAGGGTGGAAAGGTCATCGGTGACGATCGGTTTACGCACATCGCGCCCGGCCTCTGTCTCAACCAGTCGCACTCCGTTGAGGGAGACGACCCCCTCTTGGCAGGTGCGACCCATGGCTGGGAATGCAGAGGCAACCACCACAATGGAGGCATCGATACGTTCACGCAGGACGGCGACCTCGGCAGCGATATTGCCTCGCAACGTCGAATCAATCTTCTTCATGATCGGGGAGAAGGAGTCGAGCGCAAGGGTGGCCAGCGCCCGTCTCATCAGGGTTTGTGCTGTCACCTCATCGGTATTGCGCGACTCGGTGTCGATGACCAACGACCAGGACTCATCAATCGGGGCAGTGCCTTTGATCTGTACACGGGTGGGGATCCCTCGTCGCGCAAGTTGCAAGCCGGTATCATTGGCACCGGTTAAGTCGTCGGCGATGATCAGGTAGCGAGCCATGGCGTCACCTCCTACCACATTCTAGGCTGAAAGAGGAGGATGCGCCACATTCTTTTACCTTTACACAGACGGCCCATCATCCTACTATCGTGCTATGAACGAAACAATCCTGCTGACGCTCATCAAGGAGCAGAGCCATGCCGTGCGCGACCCGCTTTGGAAGGACATCCCCCTCAGCGGGCCCCTCTACGACCTCTACCGCAGTGAAGCCGTACAGAAGCTGGGACGTATCAAACAGTTGGGGCCGGCCTTCCATCTCTACCCAGGGGCGGTCCATACTCGGCTGGGCCATAGCCTCGGTGTCTACCACCTCGGGCGATTGATCGTGATCAACCTGCTCAGAAGTGAGCTGCCCTATACCTTCACCGACGAGGGAGTGCAGGCGTACCTGTGTGCACTGCTGCTCCACGACATCGGCCACTTCCCCTACGCCCACTCACTCAAGGATGTCATCGCCGTGAGCCATGAGGCGATCGGAGCAGCGTTGATCGAAGAGAGCGCGGCGCTGCGCTCCTCCATAGAGGCGTGCGGCACGACAGCCGAGCTGGTCTCTTCCATCATCGATGAAGAGCGGGCTTGCCCTACCTCAGAGGTCGCCCTCTACCGCTCCATTCTCAGCGGCGCGCTTGATCCCGACAAGCTGGATTACCTCAGCCGCGACGCCTTCTACTGCGGTGTTCCCTACGGCATGCAGGATGCCTCCTACATCACTGCCAAGCTGCGTATCGCAAACGGGGAGATCGCCGTTGAGCAGGAGGCGATTGCATCGGTTGAGCACCTGCTCTTCTCCAAGTACCTGATGTACCGCAACGTCTACTGGCACCCCCGCAACCGCAGCGCCACCGCCATGGTCAAAAAGGCAGTCGTCACGCTCTTGGAGCGTGGCACACTCTCCCAAGAGGAGCTCTTCGGCCTCGATGACGGGCAGTTCTTTACAGTGATGGAGCACAAAGGCGATCCCTACGGCCTGATCGGTGCGGTAGAGGCCAACCGACCCTACCTCACCGTCTTTGAGACGGTGTTTGATGAAGATGAAGAGGCGGTGTGGACACCGCGTTCCCGTCACCAGCGTGAGGAGGCCATGTGCCGCTCCCTCGGCCTTGGCGAGGGCTCGATCATCATCGACATCCCCGAGTCGATTGGCTTTGAAGCAACGATGCCGATCGTCTCGAGCGATGGGACACTGGTCGAGTTCAGCAATGGAGGCCATATCTTTGGACAAGACATCGGCAAGGCCTTTACAAAATCGCTGAGAAAACTCAGAATCTTCTCGCCCGTGGCCGTCGATGAAGAGGCGGTGGTTCGGGCGTTGGAGCTCTGAAGCATGGAAACACTCAGCTGGCAGACATTGTTGGATGGCAAACTGCCCCCTTCGGTGATGCGGTTCATAAAAAAGACGGGCAAGGCCATCAACACCTATTCGATGATCCGGGACGGGGATACGGTCCTTCTTTCAGCCAGTGGTGGCAAGGACAGCCTTGCGTTGGCCCTCGCCCTCTCCCTCAGACGGCGGTGGCTGCCCATCGACTACACCCTCAAGGCAATGTTGATCAACTGGATCGAACACCCCATCCCACACGAGTACCGTGCGAAACTCACCGAGTACTTCAACGCCCTCGGCTACGACTTCACCATCGCAGATGAGCATCAATACCCTGCCTCCTTCGGCGGGGAGTTCAACTGTTACCTCTGCTCACGAAACCGTCGGCGAATCCTCTTCGAGCACTGCCAGAGAGAGGGCATCGAGGTCATCGCCATGGGCCACCACCTCGACGACCTGGTGGAAACGAGCTTGATGAACCTCTGCTTTCGAGCCAACTTCTCAACGATGCAGCCCGCCCAGGCGTTCTTCGGCGGTACGCTCACCATCATCAGACCGATGATCGAGGTACGTGAGTCGACAATCCGCAACCTTGTTGCCCGCTATGACCTGCCGGTCATCAAACCGATCTGCCCCTATGACCAGACCAACATCCGCAGCCGGCTCAAGCCGATCATCAGCGAGCTCAGCCACATCGACAAGCTCACCCGCGAACACATCTACCACGCCCACCAATTCGATGTCAGGATGTAACGGGAACCCCTTGGTTCTGTTTACATTACACCGATGAATATGGGACAATAGCTCAGAAGGGGAAGTGTTTGATGAAGGAATTGGCTTGCCTGCTCTCCATCCTCATTCTCCTGTGCATCCCACTATACAGCCAAGGGCCACCGCAAGAGGGAGAGGACACAGGAGTACTGGTCAGCGACCCAACAACCGGCGAACCAAGGCTTCCCAGCTCTTCATTCCAGTGGGTGGAACTACCCTTCTCCTCTTCCTTGACGGGTTCTGGAGCAGGCGGATTGCTTGAGGGAGAAGCGACCAGTGAGGGGTACTTTCGACTCTCGTACATGCCCGAGATTCACCTCAATCGCTTTTCTGCACAGTTCGACCTCAAACTCTCCGGACAGCTGAGTCTCGATCCCTTTGACATTCACTTCAACTTCGACGATTGGATGGCTCCCGGCAGAGCGGGAGAGAGTGCCGGCCAATACTCGCTGACGCTGCTGCGTCACTACAGCCGGTTCATTCGCTCGATGCAATTTGGTCAGCGCTACGAACCGTTCTACGCACGGTATGGGAAGCTGATGGGAATAACCCTCGGCGACGGGGCGCTGATAAACGGCTTCTTCGACCAAGGCGTCGCGTTGCGTTCAAGCCGCCCGGGGTTTGAGGTGATGATCGACCTCTCCCCCTTCGCCTTGCCCAACGGCGGGATACACATCATTACCAATGACCTCTTCGACCCTACCCTCGTGGCCTGGCGCTTCTTCGCCCGCCCGCTGGCCAAGGTACCCCAGGCGGTAAATCTCTCCAAGGTGGAGATCGGTCTCTCCTGGGCATACGGCCCGCCGGCGTCAGGCGAGGTACCGGTCCATCGCCACCAATTCTATGCCGTGGACAGCTCCTACCCAATCTACGAGTGGGAGTTCCTCAACCTCAACCTCTTTGGCAATATCATCGCCGAGGCAACCGACGGGGCGTTCTTCGCCCCCGCGCTCGGGTGGCGGTGGGGCATCTGGGGCCATACCAAGAGCATCTTCGTCTTCAACGCCTCGATAACCAACACGATCCGGGGCGATTTCCATAGCGAATATTTTACCTCAGACTTCGAGAAACGGAGCGAAGAGGAGACTCACGCATTGATACTTCCCCTCGGGACGAGCCGTCTCGCTGCGACCTTGATCTTGAACGTGAACCGGTACGGTGTATACCTTCGCAGCAAGATGGCGGGTCATCTGACGGATGGGACATACCATGACTACCAATTTATTACCAGTATTCACATAGACAAACGACTATTCAATATCGTTTCTCTGGACTTCACCTATGAAAAGCTTTATCCTACCACTACAGGTGAACGGTTTTTTGAAGGGTTGCAGACGCTTCGCAACGTTGTCCTCAGTGCATCTGCAGTCGTTAAAGCCAAACCGTACACCGTTGACCTTGGTCTGAACGCAACATTTGACGACCAAGGTAGGGCAACGTACAAACTGAGTACTGCGGTGAGGGTGACAATCCTCTGACTACAAGGTAGGGAGTGAGTATGAATTGGTCGTTCAAGAAAATTGGTCTGATTCTTCTGGTTCTCTGCATGGCCTTCGGCCTTGCAGCTGATGACTCGGTCTTCATCGGAGACGGGGATGTAGGATCGCTCAAACTCTATGACCGCGATGGGCGGCCGCTCGACGCAACTATGGAAGATGCCAGCGACATCGGAGAGGGATGGATTCTCCACAATCCCGAAAGCGACATCCTCATCATCACCCCGGTTGGTACAGCGAACCTCTACCAAGACAGCATTGCCATCACCACTTCCCTCACCGGACGCGACATCGAGATCACACTGGTTCGCGGTCAAGGAACATTCAAGGCAACCGACCTGTTGGGAGGGTCACTGACCGTCAGCACCCCGGCTTCACGCTACACATTGCGTGACGAAGGTGAGCTCTATGTGGTGAGCAGCGACACTGAGGAATCGGTTACTGTCTTCAGCGGCTCGGTGGACACATACAACCTCATCACACGCCAACGCAGCGTTATCAGTAATTTTGAGAAGCTCTACATGCAGGATATGAGCCGCACCAGTGAGGAGATCCAACGTGGCTACTTCCTCACCTACGGGACCTTCCCCACTGCCCCTGCTCCCGCGCTGGCAGTAGCACGAGCCGAGACACCACCGCCAACGCCCGCTCCAGTCATCGAGAAGGCAATCACACCCCCACCGGTTGCTATCCCTGAGCCGGTTGTTGTCCCTGAACCGGTCGCTATCCCTGAACCGGTCGCTATCCCTGAGCCGGTTGTTGTCCCTGAACCGGTCGCTATCCCTGAACCGGTCGCTATCCCTGAGCCGGTCGCTATCCCTGAGCCGGTCGCTATCCCTGAGCCGGTTGTTGTCCCTGAGCCGCCAGCAATCCCTGAGCCGCCAGCAATTATTCCCACCATAGAGGCTCCACCTGAAGTTCCAATCCTTCCCGAAGTTGAGGCAAAGGTTGTCGAAGAGCTTGTGCCCTCGACTCCTCCCGCCCCATCCTTTTTCACCGCAATCAGTAAGGCGGTCGTCCTCGTGCCCGTCGACGTGGTCGAAGAGCCTGTCGTAGAAATCGAAGAAGTTGAGGTACCGACCCCTGCTCTGCCGACGTTTGTTGGAGTATACAGTAAGGAAATTGTCACCGAACCCGTTGTTGAAGAGCCGGTTATAGCGATCCCTCCTCTTCCCGCCTTTGCGACCGTGATCAGCAAAGCAATCGTTGAAGAGCCGGTTGTTGCCCTTCCAGACGTTGAAGAAGCTCCCCCTGCCGTTCCCTCCGTCCCCACCTTCGCCAGACCCACCATCACCCTTATTGAGGTTGTCGCACCAGCCGAAGAGGTAGCACCAGCCGAAGAGGTGGCACCAGCCGAAGAGGTGGCACCAGTCGAAGAGGTAGCGCCAATCGAAGAGGTAGCGCCAATCGAAGAGGTAGCGCCAATCGAAGAGGTAGCGCCAATCGAAGAGGTAGCGCCAATCGAAGAGGTAGCGCCAGTCGAAGAGGCAGCCGCTC
>JALOBD010000125.1 GCA_023228445.1 Sphaerochaeta sp.
AGGTGGAGATCGATGGGAGACGAAAGCCACGAGCTCTTCACATCGATCAGGTCGATGGTGGTGGTGAGCATCTGGTCGGCTTGTTGCAACGCAACGGTTGCGCCAAACTTCGATTCCAGGGTGCCATAGTCAAGCGGCAACACCGCGTTGAGGCTCCCGGTTCCACTGGCACTGAGATCCCCGCTTGTGGTGTCAAGCGCTGAGAGGGAGATGGCAAGGTCGGTGATGCCCACCTGGTCGTCCCATTGGGCGAAGGCGAGGGAGAGCTCGCCCTCCACCGCAGAAAGGGACTCATAGCTGAAGGTACCATCCATTGTGTGGGCTGAGAAGCGTCCAAGCTCCTCATCTTCAAAGAAAAAGGGTTCTTCGCTGCGGCTTGCCACCACGAGGGTGTGGTGCCCCTCGCCTGAGCCCCCTGCAACCACAGCGGGACTTGAGAGGTGCCACCTGCCACCGTCTGCCTCAAGCGAAGAGAGTGAGACGGCAAAGTCGGAGAGAAGACCCTTTGAGAGGGTGGCGTGGGTCGTGACCTGAGGCACCCGTACGTCAAGGATATCAAACGAGAGGGCGAGGTTGGAGGCGGAGAAGGAGAGGGCTTCGTGATCCTGGTAGGCGATGACCAGATCACTGGCCTGCCCCTGAAGGCCCGCTCCATCCCAAGCCGCATGATCGGCTTCCACCGCCATGCGCCCGCCCTCATCGATGCCATAGCGCACGTGTGCCACCCTCCCCTGACCACCCCCTGCTGCAATGGCAAGCTCCTCTCCTGTACCAGCGAGGGTGATCGCATCGAAACGGCCTGAGAACATTGCGGTGAAGTCACCGTCTGAGAGGTGCAACGCAAGGGTGGGCAAGGTGAAGGCGAGGTCGGCATCGTTGACGGTGATGTAGAGGCGCAGGTGATCGAGCACCCCCTCGCTGGCAGCACCTGGTTCCAATGAGGCGAAGAGGAGGAGCGAATCGTCGTCGAGGGAGCCTGAGAGGCCGTCGACGGTGATGCGTAGCACGATGTCCCGCTTCAGCAGGGCCAGGGCCACCCGCCCTACCCCTCCTGCAATTCGTACCTGCTCGATATGGGCCACTTGCTCGCCATGGAGGGTGATGGTGACATCGTTGAGTGTCAGTGTCCTCAAGAAATTACGCCCGACACCGCCGATGGCAACCCCCACCTCCCCATCTCCATCGATCCGCTCCAACAGGTAGGCGGCAAGGCTCTGGCTAGGATCGGTCATGCCGAGGTTGGAGACACCCCACCAGATGGCAGCCGTACAGCTGAGCAGGACGAGGACAGAGACGACGATGTCTTTGAGCGTAGAATGAAATTTCACGTTGGTTCAGTATAGCCCAAACTCACCAACTTGGGCACCACTTTGTCTTGTGCCTTGTCGTCTAATTAGCGTACAGTTGGACTCAAGGAGCAAGTGATGGCAACCATGCTTGAAAATTTCATTGTGTTCGAAGGTCTCGATGGTGCGGGTACGACCACCCAGATGCAGCTCTTGGCCGAAGCGTGTGACCGAAGCGGACGGCGGTGCAAGGCAACCTTTGAGCCGACTGACAAACCCCTCGGGCGCCTCGTCCGCTCGATTTTGAAGAAGCAAATCGTCACCACCCCGCTGGCCCTCGCCATGCTCTACGCCGCAGACCGCGAAGATCACTTGCACAACCCGATCTACGGCCTGGTGGGCGAATTGGAAGCGGGCAAGCTCGTTATCAGCGACCGGTACCTCTACTCATCACTTGCCTACCAGAGCGTGGAGTGCGACTTCGACCGCATCGCAGCACTCAACGACTTTCCCTCCCCACAGTACATCTTCTACATCGATACTCCCATCGATGAGTGCATCAAGCGCATCAACCTGCGCGGCGATGAGGCCGAACTCTTTGAGCGCGCCGAGTTCCTCCGCTTGGTGCAGGAGAACTACGAGCGGATCTTCGCAACCTTGGACCCTGCGGTGACGTTGGTCCGCCTCGACGGCATGCGCCCCAAACAAGAGATTGCTCGTGAGGTGGAGAAGATTCTCTTCAGCGAATGAACATCGCATCACCATAGCTGAAGAACCGGTAGGAGTGCTCCACCGCGTGGCGGTACGCGCTGCCGATCTCTTGTTGCCCGGCGAAGGCGCTGACCAAGACGACCAGCGTCGACTCGGGTGTGTGGAAGTTGGTGAGCAGCTGGTCGACGACGTGGAAGTGAAAGCCCGGCTTGATGAAGAGGTTGGTCCGCCCGGCCCCTGGGCGAAGGCACTTCGCCTCCTCATCCCAGGCGCTCTCCAACGTGCGCACCGTGGTGGTGCCGACAGCCACCACCGGGCGGCCGCTCCGCTTCGCCTCGGTGACCCGTGCAGCACAGGCGTCTGGTACCTCATACCGCTCCCAATGCATCGGGTGCTCCTCCAGCGTCGCCGTGCGAACCGGCAGGAAGGTGCCAGGCCCGACGTGGAGGGTCACCTTGGCGATTTCGATGCCCCTGCCTCTGATAGCACCAAGAATCTCCTCTGTGAAGTGGAGGCCCGCCGTCGGACTGGCCACCGAGCCTTCACGCTGGGCATAGATTGTCTGGTAGCGGCTCTCATCGGCGAGGGTGTCTTCCCGCTTGATGTACGGTGGCAACGGGACATGACCCACGGTGGCAAAGAAGGATTCGTCGATCATCTTGGTGAAGGAGAGGGTGCGTGTCCCATCCTCAAGCTCAGCGGTGATGACCGCTTCACGGATGAGCGTCCCGCCACGATCGAAGAAACGAAAACGCTTGCCCACCCGTTGCTTCTTCGCCTTGGTGGTCATCACCGACCACTGGTGGTCGACACGCTCCTCCAAGAAGAGGAACTCAACGGTAGCCCCGCCCTCGCTTGTCCCGTAGACCCGTGCCTTGCGGACCTTGGAGTCGTTGAGCACCAGCAGCGAGCCCGCTTGCAGGTATGCAGGAAAGTTGGCCATCGTCTCGTCGACGATGGTCCCGTCGCCCCGGGTGAGCACCAGCAGCCGCTCCTCTCCCCTCCGGTGTACGGGGTGTTGGGCGATCAGGTGCTCGGGCAGGTCAAAAGAGAATTCCTTGATTGTCATCGAGGTTCCTTGTACAGGGGATGTTGAGCAGGTCGTAGGCGAGTTTGGTCGTCATCCGCCCGCGCGGGGTGCGTTTGAGAAAGCCCTTCTGGATCAGATAGGGCTCATAGAAGTCCTCCAGGCTCTCGATGGCCTCGCCGACGGAGATGGAGAGGGTCTCGGCGCCGACCGGACCGCCGTCGTAGAACTCGATGATGGTGCGCAGGATGTTGCGGTCTTGCCGCTCGAGCCCCTGCTCGTCGATGCCCAGCCTCCCAAGGCCGAACTCGACCACCTCGACGGTGATGTGCCCGTCGCCCATGATCGAGGCGAAGTCGCGCAGCCTCCTGAGCAGACGGTTTGCGATGCGGGGCGTGCCCCGACTACAGCGGGCAAGCTGGGCGATGGCATCGGCCTCGATGGCCACCTCCATGATGGCAGCGCTGCGCTCGATGATCCGGCTCAGCTCCTCCTCGTTGTAGAACTCGATGTGGGCGGTGATCCCAAATCGCGAGGCCAGCGGGCTGGAGACACTGCCCGCCTTGGTCGTCGCCCCGACGAGGGTGAAGTGGGGCAGCGGGATGCGCATCGTGCGGGCCGCCGGCCCTTGGCCGATGACCCAGTCGATCTCGTAGTCCTCCATGGCGATGTAGAGCATCTCCTCAAGGGCGGGCTTGAGGCGGTGGATCTCATCGATGAAGAAGATCGAGCCCTCGGTCACGTTGGTCAAGATGCCGGCCAGGTCCTTCGGCTTGTCCAGCGCCGGGGCGCTGGTCATGCGGATCTCCGCTTCCATCTCATTGGCGATGATCGAGGCGAGGGTGGTCTTGCCCAACCCCGGCGGACCGATGAGGAAGGTGTGGTCGAGCGCCTCTCCCCGCTGGCGGGCAGCCTTGATGAAGACGGCGAGGTTCTCCTTCAGCCGTGCCTGGCCCTGAAAGTCTGCCAGCAGCTTTGGCCTGAGGATGTTCTCCTGGCGGTCGGTATCGGTCTGGAAGGAGGTGGAGACGATCGAGCTCTCCAGGAGGGTTTCCAGTGTATGGGTATTCTCGTCCACGATGTGCTCCTATCCCAAGAGTTTGATCGCCTGGCGGAACAAGAGCTCCTCACTCTCGTGTTGGCCGACTGTTGCGATCGTATCCTTATGAATCTCTGTCTGCTCCTCGATGAGTTGCTCGACGCGACGGCGGTCGTACCCCATGTCCACCAAGGCGTTGATGATGTCACTCCACTGCGATCGCTGGCTGGCGCCCCTGCTCTTGACCAGGCTCTCCGGGTCGTCGAGGACCAGCATATTGCGCAGCGCGAGGATCATCTTCTGGCCGGTCTTCGCCCCGATGCCGGGAATCGAGGAGAGCAGTTTCACGTTGCCGCTGTCCAATGCCTCTACAAGGTTGCGCACGCTGATGCCTCCCAGGATCCTGAGCGCCTGCTTGACGCCGATGCCACTGACGGTCTGGAGCTGCAAGAACGCCTCGCGCTCGGCCTGCTCGAGAAAGCCGATGAGGGTCATCGAGTCGTCCCGATGGATGAGGACGGTGAGCAGGCGCACCTGGCGCCGTTGTTCGGCGGTGAGGTTGCTCAGCTTGCTCGCCGTCTGGGCGGTGATGGCGACGGCATACTCGAGGTGGTCAGCGCGGACAATCGCCTCGCTCTCCGTTACCTGGATGATGTCTCCGATGACTGCATTGATCATGTGCCTGATATCCTCGCATTGGTGGAGTGGTGAACCGCCAGGCAGATGGCCGCACTGAGCGCATCGGCTGCGTGGTCGGGTTTGGGTGTCGATTCGAACCCAAGGATCAGGCGCACCATCTCCTGCACCTGCTTCTTGTCCGCCCCCCCATAGCCGGTGACCGCCGTCTTGATGGTCACCGGGCTGAAGAGGTGGACGGCGATGCCCTGGGTGGCCAACTGATGGATGCAGGCCCCGATGACCTTGGCCACAGGGATGGCGCTGGAGATGTTCTTGGTGAAGAAGATGTCCTCCATACCGCAGATGGCCACCTGTTGCTCATCGGCAACCTGGCCTACCATCGCAGCGATGCGATGGATGCGCTCGGTGTCTGAGAGGCTGGTCGCCGTCCTGATGACCCCAAAAGAAACAGGCCGGCTTTGCTGCCCATTGGAGTCAACAACGCCCCAGCCTGTTTGTGCGATCCCAGGGTCAATGCCAAGGATTCTCATGCGCTTATTCGTCTTCCTCTTCGAAGTCGTCGGGCAACTCGAGGTTGGTCGAGACCTGCTGCACATCATCGAGCTCCTCGAGGCGGTCGATGATCTTCAGCACCTTGCGCGCCTTCTCCGTCTCAAGGACCACCGTCTGGTCGGCGACCTTCTCGACCTCGGCGCTCATCTGCTCAAAGCCAGCGCCCTGCATCGCCTCAAGGACGCTGGCGAAGTCGGCCGGAGCGGTGATGACATCGATGATCCCATCCTCGGCCACCACATCGTCGGCCCCGTTCTCAAGGGCAATCTCGAAGAGCTCCTCCTCGGAGTACTTCTCCCCGTCATAGGTGATGATCCCCTTTGTCTGGAACATGTATGAGACGCAACCGCTTGCTCCGAGCGTTCCGCCGCCCTTGGTGAGCGCGGCGCGCACATCGCTGGCGGTACGGTTCTTGTTGTCGGTGAGGGTGTCGATGATCAGGGCGACGCCGCCGGGGGCGTACCCCTCGTAGGTGAGCTCGTAGAAGACGGAGCTGTCCATCTCCCCCGATCCCTTCTTGATCGCCCGGTCGATGTTGTCCTTGGGCATGTTCTCCGCCCGCGCCTTGATGATGGCGGTCCTGAGCCGGGCGTTGGAGTCGGGATCGGGCCCGCCCATCTTTGCCGCTACGCTGATTTCCTTGATGAGTTTGGTGAACTTCTGTCCGCGCTTGGCGTCAGCCGCTCCCTTCTTGTGTTTGATCGTTGCCCATTTACTATGGCCGGACATGCTTGAACCTCTTGGTTATGGTATAGGATGAATGCCGTGGTGTGACTGGCCTAACGCTATCACAACCACTGTGCGCGGTCAAGGCTTTACGGAATTTCCATG
>JALOBD010000126.1 GCA_023228445.1 Sphaerochaeta sp.
CGCATGTAGAGCGGGCCGGCGAGGCGGACGAAGCGGTGGACCGAGGCGTTGTAGCGGGGGGTGGGGAAGGCGCTGCTCTTCATCCTATGCCTCGTCGATCATCGCCTCGTAGAAGGCGCGGTCGATGGGGTAGTGCTTGATGACCCAGAGTCCCACCAGATACCAGAGGAGCGGCAGTGGCCCGCACAGCAGGATGATGCCGACTCTGGAGAGCGAGGTGATGTTTGTGCTGCTGTACCCCACCAGGGCGAGGATCCAGCCGTTGAGGGCGAGGGCGAGGGCTTGGCCGAGCTTGCTGGTGAAGGTCCACAGGCTTGAGTACACCCCCTCGCGCCGCCCCTTGGCCTTGGTGTGGGCGTCCCACTCGACGATGTCGGGCAGGATGGCGTGGGGCATGACGTAGTGGGTGGAGAGGCCGATGCCACAGAGGGCCATCATCACGACACCGAAGGTGGAGCCGAGGATCGGGCCAAGGAGGCTGAAGGCCATCACACCAACGCTCATGATCGCCATGCCGATCATGTAGCTCTGCTTCTTACCGATCTTGTTGGAGATCTTCACCCACAGTGGGATGAAGGTGAGGCTGAAGAAGAGCAGCGCGACCAAGGCGATCTGGAAGAGGCCTTCGTTGCCGAAGATGTAGGCGAAGTAGTAGACCAGCGCTCCTTGGACCATCGAGGTGCCAGTGATGAAGAAGGTCCACGGCAAGAGGGCGGTGAGGAAGGTCTTCTCCTTGAGGATTTCGCCGAATGTGCGGACGAAACCGTCGGCGAGGCTCACCTGGGGTTCCTTGGGCTCGGTGATGGCCACGATGGTGGCCAATGCGCTGAAGAGCATCACCGCCCCCATGAAGGTACCCATCAAGGGCCAGCCTATGGCACCAACGATCGGCATGACCAGGGCAGCGCCAAAGAAGGTGCCGATGACGGCAAAGCTCATGCGCCAGCCGGTGAGGATCGTACGCTCGTGGTAGTTTTGCGTCAGCTCGGGCAACAGCGCCGCATAGGGGATGTTGACCAGCGTATAGGCGGTGTTGAGCAGGCAGTAGACGAAGGTGAAGTACACAAAGAGGCGCATCTGGGTGGAGAGGATCACTGGGGTGAAGATCATGATCATCGAGAAGAAGGAGGCGATGGCGCCGACGAACATGTAGGGGCGCCTGCGGCCCCACCGGGTCTTGGTGCGATCGCTGTAGTAGCCGGTGATGGGGTCGGTGATGGCGTCCCACACCTTGCCGATCATCAAGGCGGTGCCGGCCAGTGCTGGAATCAACCCCACCACATCGGTGAGGAAGTAGAGCAGATAGAAGCCCATGATGGTGAAAAAGAGGTTTCCTCCAAGATCCCCGATCCCGAAGCCCAGCTTGGTACGTAGCGTCAGTTTGCTCATGTCTCCTCCTTGTTAGGGAGAGTGTACTGTACCCGCCCCCCATGCACAACCAAAATGTATCGACTGGAGAGATCAGGCGGCCAAGGCGAAGGAGAGGGGGATTGTCACGACTCCCAAGAGGGTGGAGATGACGACCATCATCGACGCGTATTGGTTGTCCTGTTCATAGCGCAGCGGCAGGATTGAGGTGAACATCGCCGACGGAAGGGCGGCAGCCACCAGGGTGATGGTCCGAACCAAGCCGGTGAGGCCCAGGATCGAGACGACGAGCAATCCGATGAGCCAGCCGCCGACAAAGCGGAAGAGCAACGAACCGAAGAGGCTCTTGTGGAAGGTGAACCGTGTGTGTCGGATGGAGATGCCCAACGCGACGCAGGCGAGTGGGGAGGCGGCCTCGCCAACGAAGAAGAGTGAGGTGGCAATGGGAGCGGGGATTGTGATGCCGCTGAGGTTGAAGATGAAGCCGAGCACCATCGCCCAGATGATCGGCGAGTGGAGGAGCGAGACGAAGCTCTTCTTGTTGAAGCCGCCGGTGATGATCAGGATGCCGATGCTGAACATGAAGATGCCCTGCATCTGGTCGAAGATGAGGATGAGGTTCATCGCCTCATTGCCCCCCCAGAGCTTCATCAACGGGATACCGAGAAACCCGCTGTTCATGAAGACCAACGCCGGGAGGACCGAGCGGGGGTTCTCCCCCACCAGGCGTACCCAAAGCCAACCGGTGACGAGCAGGATGAGGCAAATCAGCGCCGAGGAGGTGAGCACCTCGCCGAGGGCCTGGGAAGAGAGGGGGCTCTGGCTGACACTGTGGAAGATCAGGGCGGGCAGCAGCAGGTCGCTGGTGACGGTCACCAGGCTCGTTGCCTCCACCTCGAAGCGGTGGGCGTAGAGGTAACCTGCGGCGATGGAGATGAGGATGGGCAACATCTGAAAGAATGAGGAGATGATCATCGCCCGTACTATATGAGATTTGGCAGAGCAGGGCAAGCATATGCATTTCCCCTTGCTACTGGACCTGCTTTGCTCCACACTATGGCCATGAGTACAACACTATCCCACGAGGAACGAGTCGCGCTGCTCGGTGAGTACCTCGACCGATTGGTCGACGGACCGGTCTCGAAGGAGACCTTTGAACGCTATCGCCCCGTCGTCGAGAACGCCACCGCGTTTGAGGTGAACGAAGCCCTGGAGGGGCTCTTGTCCACCAGCGATGACATTGCGGCCACCGAGATTCCTGTCGCCCGCTTCATCCGCTCAGTAGGCAAGGCGTTGGAGGGACAGCGCTTGCCCCGCTATGAGGAGGGGACGCTGCTGTGGCAGCTGGAGAACGAGAACGAGGTGATTGCAGCCTATCTCGTTGAACAGCAAGCGGTGAACAAGCATCTTGCCCGCCAAGAGGAGCGATCACTTCGCGTGGCCATCGATGAGGTTGCGCGCTTTACGGCGATCGAGGCGCACTACACCCGCCTGCAGAACGAACTCTTCCCGCTCTTTGAGGCCGCAGCGGAGAGCCACTCCTGCGTCAAGTTGATGTGGACGCTGCAGGATGAGGTGCTCGCGGCGCAAAAGCGCCTCCTCGCCTTCGAGGGTGAGGATCGCACGACGTTTTGGCCCCTCTACGGGCGCTACTATGTGCTTGCCGGTCTGTTGAGCTTCCGCGAACGGTACATCCTCTACCCAGTGGCCTACCAAGCGCTCTCCTCAATGCCATCGCAACCGGGCAAGCGGGAGTCAATGGCATCTTTTGTGAGCAAGACCGGGTCACTCTCGAGTGAGGAGCTTGAACGGATCTTCGCTGTCCTTCCCATCGACATCGCCTTCATCGGCAGCGATGACCGGGTCAAGTTCTACTCCGACCCACCCCATAGGATCTTCCCCCGCAGCCCCCAGGTCATCGGACGCCTGGTGCAGAACTGCCACCCACCCAAGAGCGTGGCTACCGTCGAGGAGATCCTCACCTCCTTCAAAGAGGGGAGGAGCGACCACGCTGAGTTCTATCTGGTCTTCAAGGGTGCGTTCGTCCATATCGCGTACTATGCCGTCCGCAGTGCGGACGGCACGTACCTGGGAACGATGGAGGTGAGCCAGGATGTGACCCACATCCGCTCGCTTACGGGAGAGAAACGCCTTTTGTAGCGAGGTAGTCGGTCAATAGCGATCGGGTGGAGTTCTCGTCGATGGCCAGCACAGCCATCTCCCGTTCAGCACTCTCGGTCGAATCCGACGCGTGGGCAGCGTTGACACGGATGTTTGAGCCGAATTCGCGGCGGATCGTGCCGGCGGCAGCCTTGTTGGGGTCGGTGGCGCCGAGGATCGTGCGGATCTTCTGCACGGCGTTCTTGCCCTCGTAGATCAGGACCATGCTCTTGACCAAGCCGGGCTTGTCCCACTCACTCTCATCGAGGTCGCTGGGCTTGATACCCGCCATGAACTCGACGATCCGTTCAAACTGCTCCTCACTGTACATGTCGCCGAAGCTCTCGGAGAGCGTCTCCTCAAGCTGGGCCGGCAGTTGGACGTTGAACTCACTCTCCAAAAGCTCACGGGCCTGCATGCCGTAGATTGGGGCCAAGCGCGCCTTCAGGCCATCTTTGGTCGGCCCGTAGAAGTGCAGCGCCTGGGCGACGCTCATCTTCAGTACCTTGATGGCGACGATCCTCAGCCCGCTGCGGCTGAACATATCGATGATCATGCCGGGGCGACTGGAGGCGTACTTCCAGTTGTCCGGCTTGATGATGACCAGGGTACGCTCCACGTCCTTGTAGTAGTCGGCGGGGCGGTTGGTGATGATGTTGGACTGGTCGACGAGCCATGAAGCGAAGAGGGCCAGCGTCCGGTCCGCCTCCTCCTGGCTCTGGGCGGTGATGACCGCCGGCTCGAAGTAGCGGACCTCGCTCTGTCGTTCATCGAGGTAGATCAAATCAGCGTAGGTGTCCCTGATCGACTCACCGGTGACCGTCTCGACGCAGGCGACGTCACATTGGAAGGAGCCGACGACCTGGGAGAGCTGTTCGGTGGGGTTTTCACCCCTGAAGAGGAGCAAGAGGGATCGGTGTGCCGATCCATAGGAGGGTCCGAGGTTGCTTTCGATGTAGGTATAGAGCAGCTCGGAGATATTGGCCTCTTCTTTTTCCCGCGACCGGATGATCTGGGCGTATTCGTCAGTGATCTGGCTGTCCATGGCAATCATTTGTGCGCCGACAAGTTCCAAGGAGATACGCGAAAGGAGCCTGGACAACACGCCGCCGGTGCGGCTCTTTGCCACCGTGTAGGGGGTAACCAGGACATACGATAAAGACTGTTGCATGAGCAGCCTCCTTACTAAGATGTACAGTATGCCAGTATCCTACAGGCACCTCTGCCATTTGTCCATCTTTTATCTAAAAGAGGGTTCAAATACCTTCAATTTGACAGGATTTCATCGTTTCAAGCGATGCATGGTGACGCTGGACGGTGCTGCCGGCGCAGCAGGAGGGGTCGACGCGTACCACCAGTTCCGGTCGCATCGCCTTGATCATCAAGGCGTTTGACACGACACAGATGTCGGTGCAGACACCCACCAGTTCGACTTCCTCGATCGTCTTGTCATCACGGATCCGCTCTGCCAGCGCCACCGAGCCAAAGGTCGGTTTCTCAAAGCACTCAGCATCGGAGAGGAGGGGGGCGAGCTCGGTGATGAGTCGGTGCCCCTCCTCTCCCTTGACGCAGTGGACCACCGGCAGGTGGGCCCCCTCGCTGGTGGAGAGGTACTCCTCGTCGTGGGTGTCGAGGGTATAGGCAAGCGGGCCGGCATGCCCCTTGATCTTCTCGATCATCGCCGGGATGATTGCCTTCGCCTCATCGGTGGCGAGGCTGCCACGGACAAAGTCCTCCTGCATGTCGACGACGACCAAGAGGTGCTCTTTTTTATGGGTATCGGTATTCATGATCTTCCTCACTTAGACCACTATACCATACCCAATCATTGGCTTCTGTGAAAAGAGGGGAGGGGGAGGAAGATTGGACGCTCCGGTGCGGGCCCTCATGAGGCGCTGGACGTGCCCCGGCCTCAGCCCCGTTGGCTCTTTTGGGGATGGTCGCGACGCACTTACCGCGCCATGTTGCGCCCAAAGCCCTCCACCACCTCCAATACCGCTCCGCCGATCGCCCACGCTTTGTCACTGATCGTCGTATGGTCGGCATCGATGCCGCGCGGGTCGATGTCGGCGACCTTGAAGTGTTCGGTGGTGGGCAGTCCGCTCTTGAGCAGTCCACGCAGCTTGCCGCTGATCTTGGCGATGATGGGCTCCCCGTCGACGGTGGCGATGATATCCCCCTCGTTGACCAGCTCCCCGATGGTGCGTTCGCTGGAGAAGATGCCAGCCTTCGGGCTGTGGAGCACCCGGTTCTTGTCGTGGCCCCCTACCAAACCCGGGGTGCCGGTGTTGGCCTGGGCTGAGCCTGACTTGATGATCCTGCCCAGGTTGTGCCCCCGCATCGTCTCGATGACATAGTCGCAGTCCACGCCGGCAGTGAAGCCCGGTCCGAGGGCGACGACCAGTGGGGCATCGTCGATCCGGGTGGAGAGGTTGCGTTTGGCCATGATGGCGTCGACGACGCACACCGGAGCGATCTCCTTGATGCTCGCTCCCTCCCCGT
>JALOBD010000127.1 GCA_023228445.1 Sphaerochaeta sp.
GTCACTCCTACAACAGCCGGGCAAGCTTCTCCATCAGGTAGAGGGCCTTGTCCTTCAGCTCGACGGTACTCATCTTCATATACATCACATTCATCCGCCTCGGGTCAAGCCAGATGGATTTGGCCGAGAGGGCGATGAGGTTCATCACCTTCGCCACGTTCAAGTCGGCGACCTTGCCGAACTCGACGCCAACCACCTGCTTGCGCTCGGTGAGGCGGATGATGGAGAGTTTGCGGCAGATGATCTTGATCTGGGCGATGTAGAGGAGGTTGGCCACCTCCACCGGCGCAGGTCCATAGCGGTCGCTGAGCTCGCTCGAGAGGGCGTGCAGGTCGCTCTCGTTGGTGATGGAGGCGATCTTGCGGTAGATCTCGAACTTCACCGACGGGGCCTTGATGTAGCTCTCGGGGATGAAGCCGGTGTACTCGAGCTCGAGGAAGACCTCACGCTCCTCCTCCTTGAGTCCGCCCTCCTGCAGGCTCCGGATCGCCTCATCGAGGATTCGGATGTACATGTCCAGGCCGACGGTCGCCAGGTGTCCGCTCTGCTCGCGCCCGAGGAGGTTGCCCGCCCCGCGGATCTCCATGTCCTTGAGGGCGACCTTGAAGCCCGAGCCGAGGCTGGTATGTTCGCTGAGGATCTTCAGCCGCTTGATGGCGACCTCGCTGAGCGCCTTGTCCGAAGGGTAGAAGAGGTAGGCGTGGGCTTGGCGATCGCTTCTGCCCACCCGGCCACGCAGCTGGTAGAGCTGGGAGAGGCCGTATCGGTCGGCCCGGTCGATGATGATCGTATTGACGTTGGGAATGTCGATGCCGTTCTCGATGATCGTCGTGGAGACGAGGACCTGGATGCCTTCGTGGATGAACCTCCGCATCGTGTCCTCCAGCACCGCCGGGGTCATTTGACCATGGGCACTGGCGATCACGACATCGGGAAGCAGTGCGGTGAGCTTGCCCACCACCTCATCAAGCGTCTCGATGCGGTTGTGCAGGTAGAAGACCTGCCCACCGCGACCGACCTCCTCACGGATGGCGCGTGCCACCACTGCTTCCTCATACTCGCCGATGACGGTGCGGATGGAGCGGCGGGCAATGGGGGGGGTGGCCAAAAGGCTCATGTCACGGATCTTCAAGAGCGACATGTAGAGGGTACGGGGAATCGGTGTTGCCGAGAGCGAGAGACTGTCGATGGAGGCTCTCAGGCTCTTGATGCGCTCCTTGTCCTTGACCCCGAAGCGTTGCTCCTCATCGACGACCAAGAGGCCGAGGTCACGGTAGACGATATCCTTCTGCAAGATCCGGTGGGTGCCGAAGAGCACGTCGGTGGTCCCCTCTGCCGTAGAGAGCAGTGTCTTCTTCTGCACTTTGGCCGGCACGATGCGGCTGAGCAGGCCGCTGCGGATCGGGAAGGAGCCGATGCGCTCTACGAATGTTCGATAGTGTTGCTCGGCAAGGATTGTCGTCGGGGCGAGGAAGGCAACCTGTTTGCCGCTCATCACCGCCTTGAATGCGGCACGGAAGGCAATCTCGGTCTTTCCGTAACCGACATCACCGCAGACCAGGCGGTCCATGACGGTGGGCCGCTCCATGTCCTCCTTGATCTCATCGATGCACTGAAGCTGGTCGGCCGTCTCATCGAAGGGGAAGGAGGCCTCGAACTGTACCTGCCAGTCGGTATCCTTGGCGAAGGCGAAGCCCATGCTCTGCTGGCGCTTTGCATAGAGGTCGATGAGGTGGCGCGCCAGGTCTTCAGCGTTCTTGCGTGCCCGCGCCTTCTTGTGCTCCCACCCCTGGCCACCAAGCTTGTCCTTCTTCACCACACCACGTTCACTGCCGATGTAGCGTTGCACGAGGTTGGCCTGTTCGATAGGTACATAGAGCATCTCGCCGTCAGCATAGGCGATCTTGATGAAGTCGCGCTCACGGTCGAAGGAGGTGACGCGGTCGATCTTGATGAACTGCCCCACCCCATAGTTGACGTGCACCACATAGTCGCCTTCACTCAGGTCGACGAAGGAGTCGAGCGGCGTGCTCTGGGTGTGTTGCAGCGTCTTGATGACCTGTCTCCGCCTCCCGAAGATCTCCTCCTCAGCGATGGCGATGACCTTGAGGCTCGGGATGGCGAAGCCTGCCGAGAGGGGCCGGTCATCCCAGCGGATGAAGTCGAAGGCGCCGAGCATCTGGCTGAGGCGCTGCTTTTGCAGCATGTTGTCACAGAAGATGTGCACATCCCACTGTTGTGAGCGCAGGCTCGCCAAGTCCTCCTTGAGCAGGGTGAAGTTCCCGAAGTACGAGCGCGGCCCTTCCAGATCGAAGTGGTGGGCATCGCTCTTTTGCCCGGTGATGTCCAGTACCGTGATGACACGCTGGTGGGTCTCTGCGAAGCGAGGGAAATCAAGGAGCAGCTGGTCGGGTTTGATCACATCACGGTCATCGACAAACGCCTGGCGGTAGCGGCTGCGCGCCTCGCTGGAGAGGCTCTTGTAGCTGGTGGCCAGCCGCTGGTCACCGATGAGGCAGAGCAGGTCCCGCTCCTTCACGTAGGAGTCGATGTGCACCCGCTCCAGTGTGGTGGTGTCACAGAGGAGGGAGAGGGTCAGAGAACCCACGGTGCCCTTCGTCTCCTGGGTGACCGGGTCGTAGCGGCTGATGCGCCCCACCACATCCCAGTCGGCGTAGAGGCGGTAGGGCGTCTCACTCTCGAAGGGGAAGATATCGATGACCTCGCCGCGGACGGTGAACTCGCCCTCCCCCTGCGTCGATGGGGTGTAGAGGTACCCTGCTGCCGTGAGCCGGTCGGCGAGAGTCTGGGGTTCGAAAGGATCCTTCACCCGGATCGTCAACTCGGTTGCCGAGAGGGAGGAGGGACTGGGGGCGAGGCTGACAAACGGGCGCAGGTGGGTGATGATGAGCGCATCGGTGCTGGCGGCAATATCGCGCAGCCGGCCCAACTGCTCGTACTCGACGATGTCGGCGCTCTGCGGAGAGTAGAGTTGGCGTCCAGTTGAGGGCAGGTAGATGACCCGCGTCCCCACATCGGCCTTCTCATAGTCCTTGAGCAGGGAGCGGGCGCTGTCCTCGGTGGGGCAGAGCGCCCACAGCCGGCCCTGGTTCTTTGCCCTGATGGCCAAGAGGAAGCGTGAGAGCGGATACCCCTCCAGCCCCTCGATGGTGAGATTGTAGCCTGGATTCCCCCATGCCTTGTACGCACTGCTTGTTTTGCTATAGGATTGGACGAGGGTGGAAATCGGCGTTTGCATAAACGCCACTACCCTACCACGAGCAGGAAGGTTATGCAAGAGAATGGAAGGACATCTGAGGGAACGACAGCTGGATGATTTGGCGGCGGTGGTGCGTGATTGCGGCCTGTGGGCACGAACGATGCAGGCTACGATCGATCGTTCATACAAGAGTGACGGTACTCCGGTCACCGAAGTGGATTTGGAGATCTCACGGCGGGTCATTGCCTATCTGACCGAGCACTTCCCCCAGGCCAACATCGTCAGCGAGGAGAACCCCACCCCCTTTGACCCCGAAGCGCCGTGGACCTTCGTCATCGACCCCATCGACGGCACCGACGTCTACTCACAGGGCATGCCCTGCTGGGCCGTGGCCCTCGGCATCCTCGATCAAGACCATGAACCGGTGGGGGCGATGATCAGCGCACCGCGGTGGGGGCTGGGCGAGGAGGAGCTCTTCGTCCGTCTCGATCCGGGAAAACGGCTGTTGGTCAACGGAAAGGAGTTCAGCCCACAGAACGAGAAGGATGTGCCGGAGCAGATCACCATGGGATCGAGTGGCCAGCGGCTCTTCGACTTCTCCGCCTTCGACGGGAAGATCCGGATCTTCGGCTCGGCAATCCTCCACCTGCTCGCCCCGGTCCTCTACCCCTACGTGCAAGGCTCGATCGTCATCTCCTGCTACGCCTGGGATGTCGCTGCCGCACACGCGGTGATGCGCACCCTCTCCATGGACCTGGAGTATGTCGATGGAGAGCCATTCGTCTACGACGAGCCTCTGTTGGTTGGCAGGCAGAGCTTCAAGAAGTCACTCTACGGGGGAACTGCTGCGTGCATCAAGGCACTTCGTCGCCTGATCCCCCCGCGCCCATGACCTTGCCCTGTTCGAACCACGAGCGGGCGAGGTAGATGCACGGGGTGTCCAAGATGGCCACGACCCACTTGAGCAGGTAGGTGGAGAGGGCGATCTGCCACAGCACCTGCCATGGATAGACACCCCAGAAGGCGATCGCCACGAAGATGACGGTGTCGATGAGTTGGCTGACAATAGTGGAGAAGTTGTTGCGTATCCACAGTGTATGACGCCCGGGGCGCAACCTCCTCCACAGATCGAAGGCCCACACGTCGTGGAGGTTGCTCACCAGGTACGCCGAGAGGCTCGCCAGCGCGATGCGGGGCATCAGGGAGAAGATTGTCGAGAGGCTCTGTTGGGCGATATCGCTTGCAGAGGGCTCGAAGAGGAGGGCCATCTGCATCAGTGCGGTCATCGAGAGGAGGCTGAAGAAGCCGATCGCGACCGCCTTGTACGACTCCTTCTTGCCGTAGAGCTCGCTGAGGATGTCGGTGGCCAGGAAGCCGGTGGCGTAGACGATGTTGCCCAGCGTCGCCTCCAGCGCGAAGAGCGAGACGTTCTTGGTCACCTGGATGTTGGCCACGATGACGCTGATGGGTACCCAGACGAAGAGCCCGACCCTCCCCCAGAGGCGGAAGGCGACCATGATCAGCGCAAAGTTCAAGGCCAGCATGATCAGCCAATAGACTTCATTCATCCCCTCTCTCCCCGACTCTCAGGATCTCTGCCTCACCGACCGCGAAGGCCTCTTTGACCTCATCGACGAGGCAGGTGCGCACCGCGGCGACCACCTGGACGTGCGCTGTGTGCAAGGCCTGGAAGAAGGCCATGGCCAAACCGCCCCCTGCTACCTCCAAGCGTCCGATCTCATCGAAGACGGCGAGCTCTGCCGTCGCCAAGGAGGAGATGATGAGCCCATTGGCCCAAGCGAAGGCCTGCTCATCGTAAAAGAACCTACCCACAGCCGGCCACTGCGCCTTCACCTCGGTCGTCAATGCCAGGCGGCGTTCCTTCGATGCAAGATCAATGAGGGTATACTGTGTTTTGTCATCATTGGCAAGGGCGAGGACACCACAGACCTTCATGGTGTCGTATGGAGGGCGCTGCAGCAATGCCTTGAGAGCGGTGGTCTTGCCCGCATTCCGTTCAGCGACGACAAAGGTCGGCCTAGGCGCCATTGAAGAGACCTTGCAGCACATCGAAGGCACGCATCGAGTCCTCCCGCTTGATGACAAAGGTCAGCTCATTCATCGTGGAGACGATCTCTATCACGTTGATCTGCTCCCAGGCAAGGCGCCTGACCGCCTCGTAGACCACCCCGGGGGTCTGGAGGAACTCGCCGGTGAAGACGAGGGTCAATGCCACCAGGTCGTCCATCTGGTTGAGCACCTCCTCGCCCTCGGCGAGGTGGCTGACCAGGTCGCGGTACTTCTCGCTGACCGCGATGCTCACCTCGTGGCTGCCGAGGGTGATGTTGAGAAAATCGCCCTTCTCCACCGAGACCTGGCTGTACAGCGATGCCAGCTTGCCGATGAAGGAGTCACGGCGCACGAGGTTGAGGTCGAAGATGTTGGTCTTCATCACAATGCCGTAGTCGACATTGGCGCTGCTGCGGCGCTCAGTGGAGCGCCGCAACTCTTCGGCGTAGCGGCGCAGCGCCATGACGATGGCACTGATCTTCACTTCCCTGGTGTAGAGGCGTTCCACCTCGCTGTGGATCGAGGAGGCGTAGTTGCTGTAGGAGAGGATGCCGTTGATCAACATCTCATGGATGAAGGGGGATTTATCGACGATTCGTTTCACACAACTGCTTACTGTCTCTGCCATGCTCACCTCCGATACTGTTATTACTACCACAAAACCAAAAGGTTCACAACAAAAATAACTCTCATTGTTCCTCATTGTACACCTTTTGGCC
>JALOBD010000128.1 GCA_023228445.1 Sphaerochaeta sp.
ATGTGATCCAGGTCGAAGGAGAAGCGTACCGTCGTTCCCGCACCGACTGTAGAAGTCAGTGCAAACTCGCCGCCACACCCATCCACCGCCTGGCGAAGGAACGGCAGGCCCAAGCCGAATCGCCGGCTCTGGTGCTTGCCCTGCTCACTGTAGAAGGGATTGAGGGCCTGCTTCATCGTTGCCTCATCCATCCCCTTGCCGTCATCGACGACGGTGCAGACAACCATGCCCTCACCCTCGCTGAGGGTGAGTACAACATTCGAGGCATCGGCCTCAAAGGAGTTTTGCACGATGTCCACCAGGTAGTGTGAGAGCGAGATGTGCATACAACGCTTATGCCTGCCTCATCGGAGCAAGGATTTTGGCCACCTGGGCCTTGGTCACTTTCCCGTAGACCTCGCCGCCGATGGTCATCACCGGAGCAAGGCCGCAGCAGCCGATGCACCGCACCCCCTCAAGCGAGAAGAGCCCATCCTCGCTGACCGCCCCTTCGGGTAGGTTCAGCTGCTGGCTCAACTCGTCGATGATTGCCTGTCCACCTTTAAGGTAGCAGGCGGTGCCCATGCAGACTTGGATATTGTGTTTGCCCGGCTTGGTCAGCTTGAAGAAGTGGTAGAACGACACAACCCCCCAGATGGTGGCCAACGGTACATCAAGCAACTGTGAGACCATTTCGGCTGCCGCACGGCTGATATAGTTGAACTCCTCCTGGACTTTGTGCAACACCATGATGAGGTTGCCGGGTTTCGTTTTCCACTCCTCGATGAACGAGACCAGCTCGGGGGAAAATATTACTTCAGTTGTTTGAGACATGTATCCTCCACTACAAAGAAAATCAATCACCCGCACCTTACCATTTTTTGAGCAATCATGTACATATGTTTTTAGAACTTCATCACTTTAATAGATGAATGTAGAAGTTATTTGATTTTTATTGACTATATTTAATTGTTAATATACAATTATTCACATTAATAGGAGAAATCAACATGAACACCGACCAGTTGATTCGCATCACCCGTTACTATCGATCACTCAACCGTCTCAAGACCATTGGCCTGGAGAAGGTCTTCGCCAACAACCTTGCCGATGCCGCCGGGGTCTCGGCCGCCATCGTACGCAAGGACTTCAGCCAGCTCTCCATCTACGGCCAGAAGCGCGGCGGGTATCAGATTGCCGACCTCTTGCTTGCCTTGGGCGAACTGCTGGGCAAGGGGGACAGTCAGAACTGCATCATCATCGGCTGTGGACGCATCGGCAAGGCGCTGATGCACTACACCGGATTCGAGCCTGACGGAATTCGAATTGTCGCCGGCTTCGACAGCGACCCGGTGATCTACAACGACACCTCCCACCCGGTGCCGATCTATCCGATCAACCGCCTCGATGAGGTGGCACAGAACCTCGATGTGAGCGTCGGCATCATTACCGTACCCGAGCAAGCGGCCAGCGACAGTTATGAGCGATTGCTCAAGGCCGGGGTCATGGGGGTGATGAACTTCACCCCGATCACCCTCAAGCCGATCCTCCAGGAGGATGGCACACTGCCGGTGGTCCACAACATCAACATCGCCTTGGAGTTGGAGCAGATCTTCTACGAGCTCAAGTTCCCCAAGGAGCGATGATCACCGTCGCTTGAGGGTCATGAGCACCGGCAGGTGGTCACTGACCCCATCAAGCAAGTTCACATTCCACGCCTTGGGCCTGCCGTCCCCGCCGATCAGGGACGGCAGGTCACAGACCACAAAGTCATCATACTCCCACCCGATGCCATCGAAGAGTCGATGGCCGGCAAGGATCTGGTCATACTGGTGCCATACCCCACCGTAGACGTAACTGCCCAACAGCGCGTTGTCCGCATCGAGGTAGGGACAGTAGTACCACGAGGGCAAGAGGCCGTGTTTTGACCCGGTGACAATCAACGAGCCAGCACTCTCATACATGGCGCTATCGGGGTGTGAGTTGTCGACAAGGGCAGTCTGAATACCCCCGCTGTGCCACACGGCATCGGGATTCTCATTGAAATCACCACAGACGAGCAGAGCAGCGCCAACGCGGGTCGCTGCGGTTCCCACCACGGCCTGCGCCAGGGCCAAGCGGCTTGCCTCGGTCTCTTCAAACTCCCCGATCTGGCTCTTGGCATGGAGGGCGAAGATTGTGATGGGCCCGGCGTCGGTGTTCACCGTTGCTTCGAGAGCCGGCCGACCGCCGCTATGGGAGTGCACCGCCGCCTCGATGAGGGGGTGGCGGCTGATGATTGCGATGCTGATAGCCCCACCCTGCTCCCTGGCGGTGGCGTACCAGCAGTAGCCACGCTTGCCCAGATGGGTTTTCAAGAGGTCGACCACCACCTGCTCCCCCTCGACCTCCTGCAGCACCACGACATCGGGGTGGCCGAGGCGACCGGAGGCGAGGGTCCGGGCCAGGGTATCGAGGCGCATACGGTAGCTGCGCTCCGTCCACTTCTTGGGGTTCTGGTACTCGGGGTACTCGGTGCCATCGAGGTGGGCATCAAAGAGGTTCTGTACGTTGTAGGAGACAACCCGGAAGGTTTTCGGATCATCGACGATGTCGGCCTGGCAGCCGAAGAGGAGGGAGAGACAGAGTACAAGTATGGTCCACATACCCTTTAAGGGGACGATGTACCCCCTTTGCTTCAGCTCTTCACATTCTTGCCCAGCGAATAGCTGAAGTAGAGCATGGCCAACATGTCCTGGATGTCGAAGACAGAGACCTCCATCTCCTTGGCCTTGAGAAGGCCGTGCTTGAGGTTGTTGAACCGTTCGTCGAAGCTCACATCGCTCATCTCGAGTATCGTCATGCAGAGGTCGCGCACCTTCTCCCACTCCTCCTTGGCGAACCAGGAGAGAATCTTGGTGTAATTGAGGTCGATGAGGGCGAGGTCGCGCGACTCGGAGAGGAAGGAGGAGAGGTACTCCTTGTTGCCCAGATTCATCCGCTCATAGAGCTGGGCGAGGCGTGGGGTGTCGAATTTGATCATGCTGGCGATGACGGCGTAGCGGGTCTGACGGAAGGTTGGACTGCGTCCCTGCTCGATGGAGATGAAGAACTCGGTCAGATAGGAGCCGCTCTTGTCCATGATGCGCTTGGCGATGAGGTAGTCGATGGTCTCATCGATGTGGCGCGCCGAGTGGCTGAGCTCATTGACCAAGCTCAGGTACTCGGTGCCTTCGCTGACACGGGCAAGCGACTTGCTTGCCATCGAACGCACGCTGGCCCAGCGACCGTGGAGCATCAACTTGAGCAGCACCTCTTTTGCCCGCTCCTCCTTGCGGTACGCCCCCAACGCCGCGATGGCATCGAGCTGCACGTAGGAGTCGTCGTCTTGGGCGACGCGGATCAGGTCACCGAGGAGCGCCTTGCGCGGGCGGTCGGCGAGGGTACGCACCGCCTCGAGCTTGTCGGGAGAGAATGGGCTTGCCAGGATCTGGCGCAGTTCGCTGGTGGCGAGGTTGTTGAAGTTCTCCCCGAGCGAGAGCATCAAGAAGCGCCGCTTGGCCGGATCGGTGGTCCGCTGCAGCTTCTCGATCATCGACACAGCACGCAGGCCATGGCGGGAGAAGAGCACCTGCGCCGCCGCCTGGCTGGTATAGGCTCCCAGCTCTTGCAGACGTACAGAGAAGAGTACCTCCATCGCGGTAAGGATGATGGCAAAGAGGAAGACAAAGGTGTAGCCATTGCCCACTGCCCTCCCCTCAATGACGAGCAAGGTGCGGGCGAAGGGGGCGAGATCGGCAAGAAAGCCACTGAAGATGCCAACAACGAACGCCAAGATCGCGATGACGAAGTTGACCATTGAGTTGAAGGCCACCGTCTCGTCGTCGGGCATCACCTGGGTGACGAGACGGAAGGTGAGGATGCTGATGAGGCTGACAAAGAAGCTGGTGAAGAATCCCAAGACGAAGATCCACGGCACCTTGGTCTGGGCGCTGATAAGCGACCAGACAAGGAAGAAGAAGAGGCTGAAGAGCGTGGAGAAGAAGACGAGCGGGCGGCTTCCAAGGCGGTCGGAGTACTGCTTGCTGACGTAGCTTGCTGCCATGACCGCCACACTGAGGATCATCGAATAAATGACAACCATGGCGTTGGAGAGACCCACCTCGATCCTGAGGAACGGGGTGGCCATCGCAAAGACGACCGAGACGGCGAGTGAGAGCCAGCGCAGAATGAGACGCCTTCTTGTCGTTACATCGGCCATGGCCTCGCGAAAGAGCACCCCTACCGTTCGCCCCTTCTTGTGCATGATGTTGGACCGGGAGGTGATCTTGGACATCTCGCGTGCGGCAAGCAGGTTCGCCACAACACCGGCGACCTGCAAAAAGAGCAGTCCGACCAGACCGGCGAAGCGCTCGATGGAGAGCACCACTGCGGTAACGAGGCGCACGACAACCGATGAGCTCTGGTAGGCGGTGTTCATACCCGCCACCACGCGGCCACGATTACTCGGTGAGGAGACGGTACGCACCGTCGAGTCATGCAACGCCACCCCGATCATCCGAAAGAGATTGAACAGCGTGTAGACTACGAGCAACAGCAGGACCGCAGCCTTGCCGGTGAGAAAGAAGAGACCGAGATAGAGCAGACAGACCACGCCTCGGAACACCCAGACGATGGATTGCACCTTGATATGGTTCTTGCCATGGAAGATCCGGGGGACAAAAGGGAGCACCACCCCGGTGATGTAGGCGGCAGCTGAGATATACCCCAATGCGATGTTGCTGGCTGAGAAGTAGATGGCCAAGAGGTAGACGATGGTATCACCGAGCCAGCTGTAGGCGATGCCATTGTACATCTCCTGGAGGTATATGTGCCTCTGCCCCTCCCGTTTCTCTGCTTCGCTCAAGTACCGCGTCTTCGCCATATGCTCCCTAATACACTACAAATCGTCGTATCGATCGATGATTCTACTGACCAAGCCGTACGCCTGTGCCTCGTCAGCGCTGAGCCAGTGGTCGCGCTCAGTGTCGAGGGTAACCTCCTCGATGCTCTTGCCCGTCTCGGTGGAGATGAGCAAGTCGAGCTTGCTGCGCAGTTTCTCCAAATGCTGGGCATGGATCTCGATGGCCGTGGCCACCCCACGCATGCCGCTCATCGGCTGGTGGATCAAGTAGGTGGAGTTGGGCAACCCGATACGTCGCTTGGCGGGAACGGCGAGGAGTACCAACACCGCGGCACTCGCCACCAGGCCCATGCCGATCATCGTCACCGGGGATTTGATGAAGCGCACCATGTCAAAGATGGCATAGCCTGCATCGACATCGCCGCCAGGGCTGTTGATGAAGAGCTTGATAGGCTCACTGCTCTCCCCGTCCAGTACCAAGAGTTGTTTGATGATGGTATCGGCGCTCTCCTTGTCAATCTCCCCGCTGAGGAGAATCGAGCGCGTCTTGAGCAGTTTCTCTTGTATCTGTGCATCGGCTGTTGCCGGCTTTTTATCTTCGGTATCTGCCATGGTATTTCCTTACTGAGTTTACAAAGTCTTACCTCAGTATACGCAATAGTGCATTGAGAGGGAAGTGAAAGAAACCAAATGGCAGGAGATGATCCCAATCCAGCAGAATGCCCCCTACGGGTGAGGGGGCATCATCAATTGAGCTTTCTTTTGATTCACGTGCTTGCGCTCTACAAGCACATCATCGATTGAGCTTTCTTTTGATTCGTATGCTTGCGCTCTACAAGCACACTCATACAGTACATCAGGCTCGATGCGAAGTAAAGTTCAGACGACACAACTCCATGTAATACCAAACCAGTGTCCCGTCACAAGTGAAAGAAACCAAACGGCAGGAGAGTAGGCACACCAGAACGCCCCCGCTATACTTACCGATATGAATGAAACAACCAAATGTGGCACCGTCGCCATCGTTGGGCGCCCTTCAAGCGGCAAATCAACACTGCTCAATACCATCTGTGAGATGAAGGTCGCCATCACCAGCCGGACCCCACAGACCACGCGCAATGCCATCAGAGGCATCTATACCGACAAG
>JALOBD010000129.1 GCA_023228445.1 Sphaerochaeta sp.
AGTCGTTTCATGATTCTCTCCTACGGATTTCGATATTTGCATACCCATTCTAGCAGAAAACGGGTCTTCTGTGTAAAAAAACCACCCACCTTGCACCGAAGTTACAACCTGAGGTGGTATTGGATGGTTCAGGTACCGTCACCACCAGGTGCTGTGGTCTACCTTGAGGTGTAATTTCGCTGGAAAGTGGTGAAAAACCATGGCAATTCAGTGTCTGCGATACAAGCGGGCCGTTATTCGTTGCACCCTCACCCCATCAATGATACATTTATGCAGGAAAGGACGGGAATGATGGGAGTATCGCATACCAAGCGTCACATTGTCACCACTGCGTGTTGTCTGCTGGCTATCAGCATCCTCTTTCTCGGGTGTGCCTCGACCATCGACCTGAGGGCAAGCGATCACTACTATAATGCGTCAAACTTCAAGGGTGCCTACCAGAGCCTTGAACAGAAGGGCCCATCGCTGTTGAAAGCGCAGGGACCGATCATCCTCAACTACGACTTGGGGATGCTGGCGCGGCTCAACGGTGACTATGTTCGCTCCAATGCCCTGCTCAGTGAGAGTGAACGGTTGATCGGTGAAGCGTACACCCAGAGCATCAGTGCCACCATCGCCTCCTTCATCGTCAACGACAACACCAAGCCCTACGGAGGGTCCGAGTACGAGGACATCTACGTGAATGTCTTCAAGGCATTGAACTACCTCGCCCTCGCCCAGGAGGAGAGTGCCTTGGTGGAGCTGCGGCGCAGTCTGGAGAAGCAGACCCAGCTCAAGGCCCGCCATGAACAGGACCTCAAGCGCATCGCCACGTATGCCAGAGAGAACAACCTCAGCTGGGATGGCAGCCAGACGTACGCTACGTCCTTCTCCACCAGTGCGCTGGCCAACCACCTTGCCGCAATCGTAGCCGGCCACCTGGGAGATGAGAGCATGGCCTTCTATTCACAAAGCCAGGTTGCCCATGCCTTTGCCAGCCAGCCTGCGCTCTACCCCTTCGCCCAGCCTGCGGCAACGATGCTCGGCCAAGCGGAAGGTGGGCGCGCACGCCTCCACCTGCTCTGCTTCACCGGTCGATCACCGACGAAGGAGGAGCGGTGGGAGTATATCTACCTCAACCGATCTGACCGGGTACGCATCGCCTACCCCGTCTTGGTGGGCCAGGACTCTGCTGTCGATTCAATCCAGGTGCGGATCCGGGAGAACGGGGCAACGGCCACCATCGAACGGCTGGAGTCACTCTCCACGGTTGCCATCGATACCTTTGCTGCCCAAGGTGCACTTGCCCTACAGAAGTCGATCATGCGCAGCATGGCCCGTGCCATGGGCATCGCAGTCAGCGACTCGCTCTCATCGAGCAAGAATGACAACCTCTCGCTCCTAGGCGATCTGATGGGCCTCTTCTTCAAGGTAAGCGGTGAAGTCGCTGAACGTGCCGACGTGCGCTCGACCCACTACCTCCCGTCAGAAGCATGGGTCGGTGCCATCGACCTCGACCCCGGCACCTATACGGTGGAGATCTCCTTCCTCAATCGATGGGGCCAAAGCTTGGGCACCGTCACACAAGCCAACCGAGTGGTCGCTGCCGGCTCACTCTCCCTCGTCGAAGCCCTCCTCCCCCGTTGACTCATCCTCTTCATCCTCTTCCCACTCATCGAGATCTCGATCCCACTCCTCATAGCGTCTGATAGTCTCGCGCTCACCCCGTCTCATTGCTGTGCACCTCTTGCCATCGCTCTTTGAATACATGAGATGATCAGGTCAAAGACCACTCCCTTCTCCCGTTCCATCAGCACGTCGTGGCACATATGCGCCAATACCGCACTGGTGATTATCAGTTTACCCTATCCGCCTGAGCGACCACTGGCTGTCTAGAAGCCCCATCCGTCCACCGGGAATCGAATCATCACTGCCACTGGCAAAGAGGATGGGAAGCGATGGGTTGGCTGCCTCATACGAGCTCGAGCAGTGCAAGTGGCGAAGCGAATCAAAGATTGTCAGGATCGAGGCAATCTGGTAGCGGAAGTTCTTTCGATAGGGGTCGTTTCTCCGCTCTTCGATCACCGCCTGGTGGGAGCAGATCCACGCACGCGAGACGCTGGTGGTGAGTTTGCCGGTGAAGGAGCAGGGGCCATTGGGGAAGAGGATGAGCGAGAAGAGGCGGACAAGGGTCATGGCACGCGATATGCCACGGACTTAGCAGGGAGCACCTCTTATCACCACCGCCAAAGTATCACCAACGTGCCTACCCAGGGAGAGGTGGGCGATATTGGCACCAAACGAGGGGGCAAGCAGGACGATCGGCATATCCCCACACGCTGTTTGCAAGAAGCGGGGAATCAGGTGCTGATCTTCAACCACCACATCATACCGCCCTGTGTGCGCACTGGCGCCGTGGATGATCTGTACAGTAGCCTTGGGCCGGTCCACCTGATAGAAGGAGGCACTGAGATAGAAGTGGATGCTGCCCGGGATGAGTACGTGTTGCATCTACCATTGAGTATCCAATACCTTGCAAACCAAGACAAGCACACAGTGGCCTCAAGCGGGTTCTGTGGCCTGCCCCAACACCTCTGGCTCCTCAATGAGGTAGTGGTAGAGGTCGTCGGGCACTGCATGGAACAACGAGAAACGCACCATGACCACCGGCTTCTTACGCCCCTGCTCATCGGTTTTGGTGCTCATTGCATTACGCATGAAGTGCAACGGGCCGAGGTAGTAAAACTCACCTCCCTCATCATCGCTCTTCTTGACAAAGAGCAGCTTCTCCACCCCCTCCTCACGGATGGCCGCCACCTCCTTTGATCTTGTGGTTCGAGTGTGCTTGGACTCCCAGATGAAGGTATCGGGAGAGAGAAAACGATCACGATAGTCGGTGAGGGCACTGATACGCTCACTGTCCTTATGATAGGTGACAAAGATCGGACACTGCTTCAATTCATAGTTGACCCGATACCCGTACACGGTCGAAGAGTCATCATTCTCCCAGCCCAGGAGGCGCACGACATCGCGACGGCTGTACTTCTGGTAGAGGACCAGGTCATGGTCACCTTGCCTGCCATGAAACTCAAGGAGGTAGTGGTATCGGCCCACCTCGAGGGTATCGACCAACTCCGTATAGTAGATCGGATGCTCCAACAGCTCTCTGAAGAGCGCGCTCGGGTACACTACCGCTCCGTCTGTTTCAATATAGGAGATCTTCCCGAACGCCGCTCGCATCCCATCCTTGAAGAAACCGTCGTCAAGGAGTCGCAGCGCCGACTGCAATGACCGATCGGTGGGGACAAATCCATAACGTTCATACAAGGAGCGCTTCAGCACCTCCATGCCCAGACCCTCCGGGTGGCCCATCACCATCTCGATGATATGGATCTCTTGGATGCGGATCCCTCGCGCTACCACTTTGGCAAAGAACGCAAGGCTCTTGAGGTAGGTCTCCTCTAGATCAGGTGCCTCAACGCGGTCGACGAGCTGGCGAAACGATAGGTAGGTCTTTGCGTATGCAAGGAAAAGCAGCGGGGACATAGCACCGAGGGCGAGGAAGTCGACCATCTTCGGAACCCTTCCCAATCGTCTTTTGACGATATCGTACTCCTCCTTGAGCAATCTGCGCCTGGTAAAAGAAGCGCTGTCAATCGCAGCGAAGATCCGTTGGCGGGCGATTGGGTCGAAACTGATGGTGCTCGGTCCACTGATGGCGGCACTGCCGCTCCTCATCAGTTTGCGAAGCGTGTCCTTACGGTACGAGGCATCGCCGAAGAGCGCGATGGGAATCAGGTAGTTGTTCTTCCAATTTCCGATGAAGTCTATGACCGTCAGATACTCCTTGCCATCGAACTTCCGCAATCCCCTGCCCAACTGCTGGACGAAAACAATGGCGCTCTCGGTTGGCCTGATCATGATAATCTGGTTGAGTGATGGGATATCAACGCCCTCGTTGAGGATATTCACCGAGATGAGATACTCATACCCCTCCTCTGCCTCAAGACTGGCAAAGGCTGCCTCGCGCACCTCAAGGCTGTCCTTCCCACTGAGGGCCACAGCCTTCAATCCGAGAGCGTTGAGATCTTCAGCAAGCTCGCGGGCCTCACGATTGCGGCTGCAGAAAATCAAGCCCCTCGGGCGTGGGTTGCCCAGTGAGTAACGCCTGATCATTTGCACAATCCGTCGTGAGCGCTCGCTGCGCTCAAGACGAACGAAGTCACGCACGTGCTCACACCGTGACTCGCCCACTTCAAGGCCGGTGATGCCGTAGTAGTGGAAGGGGACGAGGAGGTTGGCGGCAAGGGCCTGGTTGAGGGTAATCTCACAGGCAAGGCTGTAGTCGAAGAGCGCGAAGATATCCTGCCCATCGCTGCGATAGGGTGTTGCCGTCATCCCAAGCAAAAAATCGGGTCTGAGGTGATCGAGGACCTTCTGGTAAGAAGGGGCACCACCGCGATGCACCTCGTCGATTATCACATAGTCAAACCACGTCGGCGGGAAGGAGTAGAGCACCTCGTCCTTGGCCAGCGTGGCGATGGTGGCAAAGAGGTAGGGGGCGGTGGTCTCCCTTCTCCCCCCTCCCAGGATGGCGCTGTCCACCTGCTGTGAAAGGTTTTGGGTGAATACCGACCGTGCTTCCTGAGCGATTTGTTCACGATGGATAATGAAGAGCAGGCGCCGGGGCCTCTGTCGTTCCACATCAGCGACGGCCAATAGTGTCTTTCCCGTCCCCGTAGCTGAGACAACCAAAGCCCTGTCCTTGCCCGATGCCCGTAGCTCTACCAGATTATCGAGAGCTTCCGCCTGCATGGCGTTTGGCTGAAAGCCGATACGTTCCTGTTTCCTCATCCGTGGCAGCGGCAACTCGCTGATGGGCAGTGGTTCATAGTGTTGACTGTGATGTACCGTTTCCCAGATGAGGCTATAGTGCTGAAGCCACCCCTCATCGAGGGTCACCGCATGGCTCCACGCGCGTTCAAACTCCAATGCCGAACGACGAGAGAGCTCCCCTTCCCGTTCAGAGACCACCCGAAGGTTCCACTCCTCGTTGGTGGAGAGAGCCGCTTGGGTCAGGTTTGAGGAGCCGATCAGGAGGGTGGTCTCTCCCCCTCGGCGTTCAAAGCGGTACCCCTTTGCGTGGAAGGCGACGTGTGAGGAGATCCGCACTTCAATCGACGAGGAGAAGTGCTCATACAAAAAGCGTAGTGCACGAGGATCGGTGAACGTCAGGTAATCGCTGGTGAGAATCTTGCCTGTCACCCCCCGGTCGTGGGCGTTGTAGAGAGCTTGGAGAATTGATGCGATGCCGCCGGTGGTGAGAAAAGCCACTGAGAAGGAGAAAGAGGTACAGCGCTCTAATTCAGCTACAAGTGCCTCCACCACCTTGCTCTTGGGTGGATTGTTCACCACCAACTGTGGGCGCAGGTGCGAGGGCGAGGCAATGGTATGGTCGACAAACGCGGTCTGAAGGCTGCGTTCAAGGCTGTCCATCGAGCAGTTCCTCCACAACGACAAGGATTGGCAGGTCTGCCTCGGCCCAGTCGAGGGTGTACAGCTCGTCCTTGGAAAGCCATCGGCTCTGCTGGTGCTCGGTAAGGACAAGGTCGCCCTCGATCCGCTCACAGAGCAACGCGTGCATCGTGATAAAAAATCCGGGGTATTGGTGGTGTACCGTCATCAACGCGCGCCTGACAACGATGACCGTCCCAAGCTCCTCCAGGAGCTCGCGTACGACGGCATCTCCGGCACTCTCATCGGCTTCGAGCTTGCCTCCAGGAAACTCCCACTTGCCCCCGAGAGGTCCAATGGGGCTGCGCTGGGCAGCGAAGACCCGACTCTCTTCAATGATGACCGCTGCGGCCACCTCAATGGCTTTCATTCTAGGGACATGGTAGCAGCTGTATACGATCTTGGCCAGAAGAAGTTACCCTGGGTGACTTCATTGACAAGACATTGTGGCCATGGTACCGTGAGGTTGCTTTAGTTTTGCGTTGCAGCTGGTCTGTTACCCT
>JALOBD010000130.1 GCA_023228445.1 Sphaerochaeta sp.
CCAACTCCATCGGGTCGGTGTAGTTGCGCTCACTCTTGCTCATCTTCTTGCCATCGGCGGTGAGCACGATGCCATTGGTGATGCAGTTGTAGAAGGCCGGTTTCTGCCACAGCGCGGCGGCGATGACTGTCAGGGTGTAGAACCACCCCCGTGTCTGATCCAGTCCCTCACAGATGAAGTCGGCGGGGAAGTGGCTGTCCACGTACTCCTTGTTCTCAAAGGGGTAGTGGTGTTGGGCGTACGGCATCGAGCCGCTCTCAAACCAGCAGTCCAGTACGTCACCGATCCGTCTCATCGTGCCCGTGCCGTCGGGGCTTGGCCACGTCAGGTCGTCCACGTAGTGCTTGTGCAGGTCCTCGACCTGCTGGCCACACTTGGCCTCCAGCTCAGCGCGGCTTCCGATGACCTCGATATAGTCGCTGTTGTCGCACTTCCAGATCGGAATCGGATTGCCCCAGAAGCGGTTGCGGCTGATGGACCAGTCGCGCGCCCCTTCAAGCCACTTGCCAAAGCGCCCGTACTTGAGGTGTTCGGGCATCCAGGTGATCTCTTCGTTGGCAGCAAGCATGAAGCCCTTGATCTTCTGGATATCGACAAACCAGCTGGAGAGGGCCCGGTAGATGAGCGGTTGCTTGGTGCGATAGCAGAAGGGATAGGGGTGCAGGTAGTTCTCACGCTTGACCAGCAGGCCGTGCTGCTTGAGATATTCGATGATCTGGGAGTCGGCGTCCTTGACGAAGACTCCCTCCCAGTCGCTCACCTCGCTGGTGAAGCGCCCCTCCATGTCGATGGGGCAGACCACCGGGATGCCGGTGCCCTTGAGCACCTGGTAGTCATCCTCACCGAAGCCCGGCGCGGTATGGACGATGCCGCTTCCGTCCTCGACCGAAACATAGTCGCCCAGCACACAGATGAAGGCGCCAGCCTCCTGTTTGAGGTGGGCGAAGTACGGGAAGAGCGGCTTGTAGCCCATGCCGGCGTAGTGGCTGCCCTTCTGCTCCTCGACGATCTGGTAGTCGTCGCTGCTCTTGTAGTAGTGGCCCAGGCGCTCCTTGCCCAGGATGTAGTAGGCGCCGTCGCTCTTGTCGCGCACCTTCACGTAGTCGATCTCGGGACCGAAAGCGAGGGCGAGGTTGGAGGGCAGTGTCCACGGGGTGGTCGTCCACGCCAGAAAGTATGTCTCCTCCTCTCCGTCGACTCCAAAGCGCACCGTGATGGCCGGATCCACCACATCCTGGTACCCGCCAAGGTTCACCTCGAAGTTGGACAACGGTGAGGCAAGGGCAGGACTGAAGGGCAGGATGTTGTACCCCTCGTAGATGTACCCTTTCTCATAGAGGGTCTTGAAGACCCACCAGATTGTCTCCATATAGTCGGTGTCCATGGTGCGGTACCCGTTCTCCCAGTCGACCCAACGGCCCATCCGGTTGATGGTGTACTCCCACTCCTTGGTGTAGCGCAGCACGATGGAGCGGCACTCCTCGTTGAACCGGGCCACCCCATACTCCACGATGGCGCTGTGCCCGCTGATGCCCAGCTTCTTCTCCACCTCGTACTCGACGGGCAGACCGTGGCAATCCCAGCCGAAGGTGCGGTTCACCCGCCTCCCCTTCATCGTCTGGTAGCGGGGAATGGCATCCTTGATGGTGCCGGGGACGAGGTGGCCGAAGTGCGGCAACCCAGTGGCGAACGGAGGCCCGTCGTAGAAGACGTACTCGTTGTCAGCCGGTCTCTGCTCGACCGACTTCTTGAAGATCTCCCGCTCTTCCCAAAATGCAAGGATCGCCTCCTCCATCTTCGGAAACTCAACTTTAGCGTTCACTGGTTGAAACATACCTGTCCCTCTCTTCGGTGCATCAACGCCATTCTATTGATATCCGAGAGGAATGACAACCTTGCCCATCCACCTCCGGCGTTGACCTTGGGCTCATGAGGCGCTACTGTCTAGCCATGGCACGCTTTCCCTTGACCCGGACCATCAAACGCTTCGCCTCCCGATTCAACGAGGCCGGCTACTCCCTCTACGTCGTCGGCGGGGCGGTGCGCGACCACCTGCTCGGCCTGCCGATCGAGGACTACGACTTCACCACCGATGCACGCCCTGAGGCGGTCATCTCCCTCTTTCGCCGGGTCATCCCCACCGGCATCGAACACGGCACCGTCTCGGTCCACTATGAGGGCGAGGTCTTCGAAGTGACCACCTTCCGCAGTGACGGCACCTACCTCGACGGGCGCCACCCCAGCCACGTCGATTTCATCACCAACCTCGAGGAGGACCTGAAGCGGCGCGACTTCACCATCAATGCCTTTGCCGTCGACTGCACCACCGCCAAGATCATCGACCGCACCGGTGGGATGGAGGACCTCAAGGCTCGCCAAATCCGTGCCATCGGCGACCCGCTGCAACGATTTGACGAAGACGGGTTGAGAATCCTGCGCGGAGCCCGCATCGCCGCCAAGATTGACTTTGACATCGAGGGAAGGACCTTTGAAGCGATGGTTGATCGTCGGCACAACCTCGAGTCGGTCAGCGCCGAGCGCATCCGTGAGGAGCTCTTCAAATTGGTGGGATCGGACCACCCCCGCAAGGGCCTCGAGTACCTGAAAACGAGCGGCGTGCTGGCCATCATCCTGCCCGAGTTGATGGAGGGCGATCACATTGAACAAGGAGGCATGCACCATGAGACGGTGCTCGAGCACGCCTTCACCGCCTGTGAGGCTGCCTCTCGCCTCACCGACCGCGTCGAGGTGCGGTTTGCTGCGCTGCTGCACGACATTGGAAAGAGCCGTACCGTCAAAGAGGGGGAGGATCGATCCTCCTTCATCGGCCATGATGAGGTGGGACGGGCGATGGCCGGCACCATCATGCGCCGCCTGAAGGCAAGCGGCGAACAGATCTCGCTCGTCGAGGATCTGGTGGCCCACCACATGTTCCACTACCAGAGCACCTGGAGTGACAGCGCAGTGCGCCGTTTCATCAGACGGGTCGGCCTGAACCGGCTCGACGATCTCTTCATCCTCCGTCTCGCCGACCAAGCGGCCATCCACGGCCGCGTGGAGACGACGATGCTCGATGAACTGAAGGCGCGTATCGCATCAATTGTGGCTCAAGGGGATGCACTGACCGTGAAGGACCTGGCCATCGGGGGCAATGACTTGATGGCTCTGGGTATCCCCAAGGGCCCGCTCATCGGAAAGGTGTTGGAGTATCTTCTTGAGACGGTGCTCGATGACCCGGGCCAGAATACGAGCGGGCAGCTCCTCACGATCGCCGAGCGCTACTTCTCCTTGATCAAGAGCTCATAGGCGAGCTTGGCCGCCATCTGTTGGGCCTCTTTCTTGTTGGCCCCGATGCCCGGGCCGAAGACGTGGCCGGCCACATCGACCTCCATATAGAAGGTGTGGTTATGTTCGGGCCCGGTCTTCTTCACCAGTGTGTAGGTCGGCACATCCTTGTAGCGCTTTTGCATGTACTCCTGCAGGCTGGTCTTGTAGTCCAGCGCCCAATCCTCCTCGAGCACGAGGCGGATCTGATCCTCCATCTGGGCAGTGACAAAGCGATAGGTGGCGTCAAAGCCACCGTCCAGGTAGCAGGCTCCATAGACAGCCTCCACACAGTCGGCGAGGATCGCCTTCTTCTTGCGCCCGCCGGTCCCCTCCTCGCCTCTGCCCAACAGCAGGAGGCGGTCGAGGCCGAGGCGCAGTGCGACGACGGCGAGGCTCTCTTCGCTGACCACCGCGCTCTTGATCTTCGAAAAGTCCCCCTCAGCCTTGTTCGGGTGGTTGCGCAGCAGCCAGTCTGCTACCGAGAGGCCGAGAACCGAATCGCCTAGGAATTCGAGGCGCTCGTTGTTGCCCACCTCCACCGTACTCTCGTTGGCGTAGGAGCGGTGGGTGAAGGCGAGGTTGAGCAACGCCAAATCGGTGATCGGGACGGCATGAGCGGAGATGAATGCTACAAGCTCCCGCTCTCGTTTACGTGAGAGGGCGGGAGCAGTGTCTCTGAGATTGCGCTCCATGTCAGGTGCTAGAGCTGGGTGGCGAGGAAGTCTACCGCGTCCTTTACGGTCTCGAACTCGTTTGCCTTGTCGTCGGGAATGGAGACGCCAAGCTCCTCCTCGATCGCGTAGACCAGCTCATAGGTGTCCAGGCTGTCGGCACCAAGGTCCTTGCGGAAAGACGCTTCCATGGTGATCTTGCCCTCTTCGACCTCGAGTTTTTCGGCGATCAGGGCCTTTACTTTCTCAAATACATCTTTGCTGTCCATAGTGTACTCCTGAAATCTTAGTTATTTGTCCTGCATCTCGAAGATTTGCTCACCGCGATAGAAGCCGCACTTGGGGCATACGCGGTGGGGCAGAACCATGTTTCCGCAGGTAGAGCATCGAGAAAGGGTCGGCATAGCCAACTTCATGTTGGCCGCCTTGCGGCTCGCTGCCTTTGCCTTCGAAGTCTTGTATTTAGGTGTTGCCATCGTTCTAATCCTTTTACACTACACGAAATTTTGACACGTTCTGAAGAATAACGGAAAAGGCCTAAAGCGTCAACAACTTGATTCGCTTTCGCATCATCTCGACGACGAGCGGAGGAACCATCGGACTGATGTCCGCACCATAGGCTGCCATCTCCTTGATGGCGCTTGAGCGCAACTGGAAGAACTGGGGGCTGGTGGGCATGAAGAGCACCTCAAGGTCGGCGTTCAGCTGCTTGTTGGTCATGGCAAGTTCGAACTCGTAACCGAAATCCACCAAGGCACGCACCCCTCGGATCATCACCCCCACCCCATGGGTCCGGGCAAAGTCGACGACAAGCCCCTGGTAGCTGACCACCTCAATGTTGGTGTGCTCGACCAAGATTGTGCGCAGCATCTCCATCCGCTCGACGGGGGTGAAGAGCGGCTGTTTCTGCACATTGTCGGCGACAACCACGTAGAGCTTCCCATAGAGGGCTGCACTGCGCTCGATGATATCGATATGACCGTTGGTCGGTGGATCGAAGGATCCAGGCAACATCGCTGTCCTGCTCTTGTCACTCACGATTTATTCGCCTCCACGTACTTCTTCATCGCATCGAAGGCCTGCGGGTTCTCCCAGGCAATCCGCTCAAGGAAGGTGAAGGACCCATCCGCCCCACTCTCCACCACAGCAAAGGTTCCCCGCCCGATGTAGCTGATCTTCTGCGCTTCGGTCAACGTGCGTTCATCACTCAGCTTCTCGAGCACACAGTCGAAGTGCGCATAACCGCCCTGGGGGCAGGAGAGCGCACTGGCGATCACACCGATGGGCTTGGAGCAGAGCACACACACATCCTCGGGCTCGACCACCTTCTTGACCGCCACCGGGGGCAGGTTGCTCTGGTAGGTTCCCACCCTTGGCTTGGGCAAGAGGCTGCTGGCACCCTTCTGGTTGTCGACCTGGTTCTGTTTGGCCTTGCGCTTTTGGCGGGACCGCTTGTCCCCCCGCCTGCGCTGGCGCTTCTCTCTCTTCTCTTGTTCCATTGGCACCTCACCACCACAGCCTATCGCGTTTGACCGTTGCAGGCAAGCATGACGAAGGGGACGGTGACCCGTCCCCCCGCCTTGCACCCATACGCCTTAGGCGTTCTTCTTGCGGATGAGCTCCTTGACCTTCGCCTTCTTGCCCACCTTCTTGCGGATGTAGTAGAGCTTCGCCCTGCGCACCCGACCGCGGCGGACCACCTCAACGTTCTCCACCCGGGGGGAGTGCAACGGGAAGATCCGCTCCACGCCCACACCGTAGGAAATCTTGCGTACGGTGAAGGTACGGCGAATGCCGCCGTTGTTCTTGGCGATGACCAGACCCTCAAAGACCTGGACACGCTCGTTGGCCCCTTCAACAATCTTGAAGAAGACCTTCACGGTATCTCCGACGCTGAAGTTCTCAGCGTTCTCTTTCATCTGTTGTGACTCAATAGCTCTCAGTACGTCCATCGTCAAC